>CANPXK010000196.1 GCA_947585965.1 uncultured Clostridia bacterium | reverse complement strand
TTTGATTTTGAAATGAAAAATCATGTTGAGCTTTGCGAAAATCTTGGTCTTATTGATTATGAAAGAGGTGCAAAGATCGCAGGTGCCGGAAGCTGGCTTTACAGAGGATGGGGTTCAAGGCTTGAATGGGCATTGCTTAATTTCTTTATAAGCGAACATATAAAAGACGGCTATGAATTTATACTTCCCCCGCATATGTTGGGTTATCAGTGCGGCTATGTTGCAGGACAATTTCCGAAATTTGAGGACGAGGTATACTGGATTGCAAACTCAACGAGCAATGATAAAAAATTCATGCTCCCGACTGCCGAAACAGCACTTGTCAATATTCACAGAGATGAGGTTCTTTCCAAGGATGAGCTTCCGAGGAAGTATATTGCATATACCCCCTGCTATCGCCGTGAGGCGGGAAGCTACCGCAGTGAGGAAAGAGGTATGATAAGAGGTCATCAGTTCAACAAGGTTGAGATGGTTCAATATACCGAGGACGATAAATCCGATATAGCATTCGAGGAGCTTGTTGGCAAGGCTGAAAGTCTTGTACGTAAACTTGGTCTGCATTACAGATTGAGCAAGCTTGCGGCAGGGGATTGCTCATTCTCAATGGCTCGTACCTATGATATAGAGGTATGGATTCCGAGTATGGAGATATATAAGGAGGTAAGCTCCGCATCTAATGCAAGGTCTTATCAGGCAAGAAGAGGAAATATCAGATACAGGGGCGACGATAAGAAAATGCATTTTGCACATACGCTTAACGCATCAGGTCTTGCAACAAGCCGTGTTATTCCTGCAATAGTTGAGCAGTATCAAAATGCAGACGGCTCTGTTACCGTTCCGGAGGTACTCCGTCCGTATATGGGAATTGATGTTATAACAAAATAGTAATAATATAAAGAAATTCATTATTAATAATTAAAACGGATATGCAGAAATGAACCTGCATATCCGTTTTAGTGTATAATATACATTTGAGAATATTGTTTGGGCGGCATTGGTTTACCTGTTTGTGCGGCTGCTGCAATTAATGTCTGTGTGTATGCAGACGGATTTACTAACAATTCTATGGTGGAAAAAAGAGATGGAATTTCCGTATTTTTCATTTTCTTTTATTGACATTTAAGTAATACAAATATTTAGCGGAAATAAAATATGTAAATCTACAATTTTAAAGCAGTATAGAAAAGAGTTATGTTTTACCTCGGAGAATACCGTGAAAATAATTGCGGTAATATGGAGATGATTCGTTCAATTAACTTGTAATCTTAGTAAAAAAGGATTATAATTAATTAAAGGTTGATGCGGAGTCAGTAAACAAAGCATTATGAAAAATTAAATCGGAGGGATAACCATGAGTAAAAAGTTAGTAGCGTATTTCAGTGCAAGCGGAGTAACCGAAAATGTTGCAAGGAAGCTTGCTCAGGCTGCCGGTGCGGATCTGTATGAAATCAAGCCCGAGGTTCCTTATACCGAGGCTGATCTTGATTGGAGAAACAAAAACTCCCGCAGCTCTGTGGAAATGCAGGATAAGAAATTCCGTCCCGCACTTGCGGATAAGAATGCCGGCATAGATAATTACGATGTAATCTTTGTCGGATTCCCGGTATGGTGGTATGTTGCACCGACAATCATAAATACATTCCTTGAAAGCTATGATTTTTCGGGAAAAACTATTGTCCTTTTTGCAACCTCGGGAAGCAGCGGCTTCGGCAAAACCGTTGAGGAGTTAAAATGCAGCGTGTCCGATACCACTGTGATAAAAGAGGGTAAGGTACTTAACGGTAACCAAACAGTAGAGGCTATTAAAGAATGGGTTGATGAATTGAATTTATAAGGGGCAGAAAAATATAAATTCGTAGCATATTTTACGGATAAATATGATAGCCTGAAACTCTAAAATCAGTTATACTTTACCTTGACAGCGGAACACTTACATCTGTTTTGAAAAGTCCGTATTTTACCGTTCTTAAAAATACGGACTTTTTTATAGAACATAATGTGTAAATTATAAATTCAAAAACATTATGTGTTTGTATTGACAAAGCATTAATTTTATGCTATAATAAGCCTTGCGTTGAGCGTGGGAAATGATATATAGGGGTATAGCTCAGTTGGTAGAGCAGCGGTCTCCAAAACCGCGTGCCGAGGGTTCAAGTCCTTCTGCCCCTGCTTTGAAAAGTCTTGTAACCGTCAAGGTTTTAAGGCTTTTATTTTTTTATTTATTAATGCATACTGGGTTTTCCGCCTATTGTATATGTTTTATTCGTGCGGTTTTCAAGTCATTAGATTTTATATTTATAGAATGAGGTTATCGCAGCAGGTTTTCCTAAAAAACCAAGACAGTCCCTCCCTTAATTTTTATATTGTAAAAACATGAAAAATACAGGAAAATAAAGAATTAATATTCTGTATAGGAATGATAAGTTGCCCATAATATAGTATAATCCCGTTTTTGACAGTAAAAAGAAGAAAAAAAGCCCGAAAGCCGCATGGCAGGCGACTTTTGAGCGTTTTCA
>CANPXK010000195.1 GCA_947585965.1 uncultured Clostridia bacterium | reverse complement strand
GTGCCGAAAGATGAGTGTAAAGATGTCTACATAGAAACGGATGGTAAAGATTGGAATAAGGTAGTAATTCCCGACCGGTTCGGTAATATGACAAATAATATTGATTGCTTTGATATTCTCGATGAAAATGAGCTTATAGCGATGTATCAGACTTTTCTTATTAATATAAAACGTATCGAAAGGGATCAGCCGGCACATGAACAAATCCCGGAAGAAACATCCGGGCAGGAACTGCAAGATCAAATATCTACCGATAATGATACGAATCAGAGTCGGAATGATACATTGATAGTCAACATCTATGGAGGCCCGGGTGCAGGTAAGTCAACAACAGCATTGCAGCTTGTTGCGGAATTGAAAAAACGTGGTTTGCACGCTGAATATGTGTCCGAAGTTGCAAAGGAGCTTGTTTATGCAAAAGATTTTGAAAAGCTTGACGGTTCACTTGAACATCAGAAAGAAATATTTTCAGAACAAAAAAGCCGCCTTGATTTAATGCTCGGAAATGTAGATGTTGCCGTAACAGACTCGCCATTACTTCTTAATACGGTGTATCTCGATGAAAATGCTCCGGATTATGTTGATGATGTTTTTAATATTTATAATTCCTATAATAATATAAATTTTGTTATTAAGCGTGATCTTTCCGTAGAGTTTGAAAATGAGGGCAGAATACATAACCTTGAACAAAGCATTGAAAAAGACGGAGAGATAAATAAGTTGTTATCAGACCGTGACATTCAATTTGAAAGTTTTAACAGAAATGATATACAGGGAATTACTGATTTTATCATTTCAAAGACGAATGTTTCCTTGGAGCAAGTTAATGACAGTACGTCCGTACCGGGTGAGGAAAGGGTATTCGACATAAATGAATATGATGATCCTGATTATTATGAGCAGCAGCAGATTGCTGGTCAGGAGTTACAAGAACAAAATGAGTACAGCGATATTCCAATAGAAGCTGCCGAAGAAACACAGGAAATCAACGAAAATATACAGGCTGCGGAAGTTGAAGGTGTTCCTGAAGAAGCCGAACTTGAAACTGTTGTTGCCGACATCGGAGAAAAACAAAAAGCTTTTACCGAGTTGGTAAAAGCCGGAGAGTTTTCTAAAGCCGGAGACATTCTTAAAAAACTTGATATGCTCGTTTTGCAGGCTGAAAGTCTGAAAGCTGACATACAGCAGGAAGAAATAACAAAAGAAGATGTAGATAAGCTGCGTGATATTGAACCGAAACGAAAATCTGTTCAGAATATGCTTGAAACGGAGGTTGCACAGACACCAAAGTTTGAAAAGCTTCTTGGTGAAGAGCTTGGAGAAAAATCCCCGTATGAAATGCGTAGGGGTAATAATGATTGGATAAAAGATGAAAGTAGTACGGTATCTGTAATCACATTACAGCCACACGAAATTCCAAATCAACTTTCGGAATTGAGGAAAGCGAAAGATATCGAGCGTGGTACATTCGTTAATCGTGACACCGGAATAAATGTTATTTTCGGGGCGACCTCCGTCAACGAAATTATAGCCAAAGCTATTCAAGACAGTAAAAGAGGTATATTTGTTTATGCTCGTATTGGAGCCATGTATCAGACAAAGGAACTAATTGAAAATTCCGTTTGCTTTGACAGCCACATATCAGAATTTAATGAAACCAACTCAAAACATAAATCTCCTAATACTTTGTTTATGCATCAAATGTATAATGTTGTCCAATACGATGAACAGTTTTATCTTGTTCGTATATTAATAGAGGAAGCATATAGTACAGATAAAAATAACGAAATTAACGGAACTCTAAACCGTGTTTATAATCTTAAAGATATGAAAATAACACCAGTTGCGGCTAACAGGGTTTGCGACCCAGCAGTCCCCGACAGTGAAGTCGGCGAAGATACCACAACTGATGTTGTTAGGATCACTATACCACAACTATACGAAATTGTCAAGGAGTATGATCAAAATTTTTACGAGAACGAGCAAGCTCCCGGCAGAACAGAAAGGCTTGAGGAAATACAGGCTCAAGAGGACTTCCAAAGCTCTGTGGAAGTGCTGCAAAGCCATATCAGCCGGCAGGAAGATGTAGTTGCAGAGGAAGAAGCTGAAATTGCAGTACAAGCTTTACAGACAGAGCAGAAACAGGAATCAGTACAGCCAAAAGAAGATCAGACTGTATCCGCTCTCAAAGAAAGTCCACCGCAGCTTTCATTTGATGTAATCTCTACCATTTCCACAAAGAATGAGCCTGACGGTACCGTTACACTCGATCTGAATGAATACGATGATCCTGATTATTACGAACAACAGCAAATCGCCGAACAAGAAGCAGCGGAAGCTCCGAAGCCTGAAAACTTCCGCATTACGGACAGTGAAATCGGTTCAGGAACACCTTTGCAGCGTTTTAATAACAACCTTGCGGCAATCAGGACGCTGAAACAGATTGAAACTGACGGAAGACAAGCGACTCCGGAGGAACAGGAAATATTGTCACGCTATGTCGGTTGGGGTGGTCTTGCAGAATATTTCAAAGAAAGCAATCCGCATTATCAGGAATTAAGAGATTTGCTGACAGAGGACGAATACAGCTCCGCAAGAGCAACAACACTTGATTC
>CANPXK010000194.1 GCA_947585965.1 uncultured Clostridia bacterium | reverse complement strand
TTATCTCTTGTTCATTGAGTAAATCAATGGTCGAGCAAAAAATTAATTGACCTGAGTAAAATAATTACGGATTGACAAATTATTTCAAAAATGATAATATATAATCGAGAGTGCTACACAAAGTGGTAGGCGGTTTTCTCCCGTAAGGGAGGTGATAACTTATGTCAGTATCCGAATTCTTTCAGTTCGTGATAATGTTGACGGCTGTTATTGCACTCGTATATCAGATCGTAAAAGATCACCATACGAAGTCGTCTTATTTTTTACATAGAAAAATAAGAAACACCGCCCAACGTCCAATTTGGCGGTGTTTCTTAAACATCACTAATATGGAGAAACCGCTTACTGTGCGGTACTCTCTTTAATATAATATTACATCAGAATTTATGAAATGTCAAGAGGCAATTCGCGGCGGCGGCGTGCCGCCGCTGTCGTGATCGCGGGGTCGCTCACTGCGTTCGCTTTGTTTATAGTGGACGGGTAGTCAGTTTCCGCGATAGGTAGTTTGCCTGACGGTGTGCGGCAGAAAGTGTCGAGAGCGGCTCTCCGAGCCGCTCCGTAGCTACAAATGACATACTTATCTCTTGTTCATTGAGTAAATCAATGGTCGAGCAAAAAATTAATTGACCTGAGTAAAATAATTACGGATTGACAGCGGCGGCACGCCGCGTGGTAGGCGGTTTTCTCCCGTAAGGGAGGTGATAACTTATGTCACATACAGAATTGTATCAGTTTGTACTTATGATGGCAGCTGTTATCTCTCTTGTATATAAGGTCGTCAAAGACTATTATAACAAGAAATAAGTTTCTTACATAAAAAATAAGAAACACCGCCCAACTCCTAAATTGGCGGTGTTTCTCAAACATCAACATTTTGGGAGAAACCGCTTACTGTGTGGTACTCTCTTTAATATAATATTACACCAAAATTTATGAAATGTCAAGAGGCAATTCGCGGCGGCGGCGTGCCGCCGCTGTCATGTTCGCGTTTTCGCTCACTGCGTTCGCTTTGTTTGTGATGGAGGTAAGTCTGTTTCCGCGATAGGTAGTTTGCCTGACGGTGTGTGGCAGAAAGTGTCGAGAGCGGCTCTCCGAGCCGCTCCGTAGCTACAAATGACATACTCATCTGTTGTTCATCGAGTAAATTAATGGTCGAGCAAAAAAATTAATTGACCTGAGTAAAATAATTACGAATTGACCGTGCCGGCACGGCACCCGTAACTACAAATGACAAACTCATCTCTTATTCATCGAGTAAATTAACGGTCGAGCCATAGATTAATTTGCCTGAGTGAATTAGTTACGGATTGACAGCGGCGGCACGCCGCCGGCACGCCGCCGGTGCCCCGCCGAATTTATGTTAATATGCACAAAATTGATTTTTAAATTTTGTCACAAATATCATAATAGTGATATTGAAAAAATTTACAATGTGCATTATAATCAATGTAGTAGATAATTTCCGAATGGGAGTAACGATTAAGCGACATTCGTTTTATTTCAGACAAAAAGGTTATGTACAAGCTGTAAAGTCCGGAAATATAATGTGATTATAAGTTTGTAGAGATGGTAACATATAGGTATAGTGGTGCGGATTATTCACTGGAATTTATATTTACCGAGGTCAACTGTGGCCGGAATGAAGGAACAGCAGCCGATGTTTCTGCTTATGCTGATTCAGGCGGAGCGGCAAATGTATATCTTAAAGGATTGTTATACGAAACCGGTGACGTGCACTTTGATATAGAAGAAGCAGTGCTTAATATAAGGCAAAATAATTAAGTACCTTATTGAACTGTAAGGATTATTATGTAAGCTTAGTAAAAGTATGTTGTTTCCCAAAACACATATTACAGGAGAATTGTTATGAGATTCATTGTTTTAACATTCAAGAACATAAAAAAACTTATAACCCGACATACCGTCTTATTTGTTATATTTTTGTTGGTGCAGGTTATCTGCTGTGTTGCTGCTTTTATAAGCTGCGGCATGGCTAATAATTTATACTTTGTTGAAGAAAAAGTTGAAGAACTGTCAGAATTTTCATTTTCATTTGAAACAGATGAAGAAGTTGAAGGTATGGGAGTGGTCAAAAAGTATTCGGATTCAGGTGAGTTTGTTGATGCATATTATGTGCCGGAAGGTGCTGCGATTGATGACGAAAATTTCAAAACTTACACAATGGAGCACAAGTATGTTGTTTCAATGGGTGAAGCCCGTCCTAAGCTGAATGAATTTGTTGAATATATGAAACAATACGATATTACCGATGTAGAGCTGCTTTTGTACTACAACAAAATTACAGATTTAAGGGTAGCTCCTATGGAGTTTATGTCTTATATACCGTTCGATGGGGCAGACGCCGGTATTGATGAAATATTTTTTAAAACAGATGAAAAAATAATATTGGCTCCTGTTTATGACGAAAACGGTGATGAAGTGGATGGGGAATTTTTTAAGCTGGGTGAAAAATATAATATCAACGGATATGAATACAAATGTGTTGCTCCGAGTAATAATTTTTATATTATTCCCTATAATGCTTTGGATGATAATTTTGTTGTTGCGTGTGCGAATATTTATGTTAAAGACCATTTTACCAAGCAGCAAATAGACGATGCAGTTGACAAATTTAATTCGCTGTTTGGAACAAATATTCAGGATACATCGACTCC
>CANPXK010000193.1 GCA_947585965.1 uncultured Clostridia bacterium | reverse complement strand
TTGCCCTGACAGTAAGCATATTTGTTGAGTGACGGACTATTTGTTATGTTGCCCTCAACAACGTCCTGATTTATGAAAGCACAACTATTTCAGTTAATACTTATACAAAATAATAATTATTATATTTAATCAGCTTTCCAACATTGATGCAAAAAAAGCACTATAACTATCCCATAAATCAGGATTATTAAGCTCATTGCCCGAAACAATATTTTCGACATCATATGAATCACACCAGATTATAGCAGGTTGGGATTTCACATTCATAAGTATTATACTTTCTGACATCTCAGCCAGAACAACATACTGCATAGGCAAACTTATGCTCTCTCTTAATCTGAGTGTTTCATCTACTATATTGTATTCGTTTTCATCAAAATAAAAATTGTAAAGATCAAAAGCGCCAACCTCTCCGCCGTTAAAAAAGGTCGCTATTTTTTTAAAGTCATCAGGTAAAATTATACCTAATTTCCTTTCTATTGTCTTGATATTTTCATCAGAAATACCATCTTCTTCATAGTTATCCAAATAATCTTTACGTAAAGATTCTATATCATGCATCAGAATTATCCCCCTATCTATTCTGTACCCTCCATTTCCAGTACTCTTTGTTATCATACCTAAATTTTTTTCTGTCTATTGGGAGTGTAGGGTGAGGCTTATTATATCCAAACTGTCCATGAAGAGTTTTTTGACCATATTTACCAACACCATGATATCTCGTACTCGCTTCAACCAATCCTCCAGTTGACTTTTGTCCAAGATGATGCAATGTTGCTATACTACCATCGTTTAACTGAGGTGCAACGCCTTTACTTGCGGCATAAGAATTTGTTTTTCCCACATATCTTTTAGGACCTTTTGTTCTAACAAGATCCCAATCTATATCGTTTCTTGTATGAACAACATAAGTTTGATTTGTACCTTTAGGATTTGTTGCAGTCCATGTTACCGTTTCCTCACTGAAAACGCCAGATGTTGATACAGAACAGGTTGAACCTATACCATTTAATTTTTTATTAGCATTATGCACCAACACACCATTGTCGGTAACATAATAAGTATGGAAATCAGAAACCTCAAAGTTGTAAACAATTACAGGTTCTTCAAGCTGCTCACCGTAAGTTTTGGTAATGGTTGCAGTAGAACCGTCAGCAAGAGTAAGCTCATCACCCTCACGAAGATCTTTAGCAGCTACCCATTCGCCGTCAACCCAGAAAGGATGTACAGGTGTGGTTTCAATCTCATCATCATTGACGAAAATATGAATAAGTACGTCTGTTTCCTTGCGGAAAGTTCTGACTACTTCCTTATACTCACTCTCTCCTGTTTCGGGATCGGTTGAATATACAAGGTCGCCTGCTTTAATCTCTTCAATAGGTTTATCGCCGTCTTTTGTGACAACAAGCGTACCATCTACAAAGCACTGTGACGTAAGAATATCGTGCTTGGTGTTCTTGTAGTTGGTTATATCGTCAGCTACACCCTTCTATGATTTATAATTCGTATTGCTTATTTGACCGATATTACCTATGGATTGCTCGGACTCATGTGAGCTGATAGAAATAATGATATGCCGGATCATCGGTCGTGCAGTAATATTCTCCAATCAGGGAGTAGTTCACTTTTCCCGATAGGAATTCTTCTATTTCCTCACTTGAAAAATTATTGCTGCTGACAACCAAATACAGTGGTACATCCTGACCGCTGTAATCTCTTAAAATATTAATAACAGATTCGTCAAGCATATCTGTCGGATAGGTTTCAACTGTGTTCATCAGTAATGGTGTAAAAGCCTGTGTATGATGTGTGGTATCAACCAGTACGACACGACTGTTTTCAAAATATGCCTTGCAGTCATCTTTGCGAACATTTTGGATAAAGTATGACGGATATGTCAACAGGTGGCTTCCAATAATACTTAGCACACACAGAATACACAGCAGACGCCCTTGATGTAGGACAACTTTTTTGTACTTACTGCCAAAATAGGAAAGCAGCCTTCCTGTATAATATACACCAAGAACAGAATACAGCGGCAGTATAAGAAACAGGTAGCGAATTGTAAGCACACCCATATCAGGGGAGTATTGATAAATCACGGTGGAAGCTGCCAAAACAGATACTACCAACAGCGTGCGGCGGGCATTGCAAAATTTTTTCGGGAACAGCCTCAGATAACGTATATCTTTCTTTATAATATTTCCGCACATTTTACCGAGCATAGTCACTGTCAGATCTTTCACGTTTTCTTCTTTCTGTATCCTGTTCAGTCCAACAATAAAATGTAAAAGCAAGAAGCCTATCAGTATGTATGGAAACACATGATAAAAATCCGCATATAATCCCGAGTAGCTCTGTACAGTAAGCACGATTGCTCCTAACAGTGAATTTAGAATTGACGGACGGCTGCCATATGTTACAGAAGAAGAGTATGCACCCGAAAACACGTGTCTGATAACAGCGGGGAATATCCCCACAGCGATTCCGACACACATAAGAATTGCTATACCAAAAATAATTCCTTGCTTATACCGGCGTTTGTAAAGCATATAAATAACATAGAACAGTGTAATAAAGAACACATAAATATAGGCATAATACTGTGGTGACATACTCCCGCCGCCTGCGCTTCGCTTAGAGGCGGGGGCTTCTCGCTCAAGTACAGTAGTCTGTACAGT
>CANPXK010000192.1 GCA_947585965.1 uncultured Clostridia bacterium | reverse complement strand
TGCGTTGGTGATTTCAAGGTTTGATGCAGGGCTGATAAGTGAGTTGTAATGAGACAGCGGAGGTTGAAAGCTTTGAGAGTAAAAAATAAAGGTGTTGTTTATTTGTTCTGTGTATTGATGATATTTTTCACTGCGTGGGGGAATATGATTGTTTATGCGGACGACAAGCCTACTTTTATACTTGATGAAACTGTAAACAGTGACGGCACAATAACGGCAACACTTTCATTTACACCTGATGTTTCCGCAGCGGGAACAATCAGGCTGGGATATGACATTGATACCCTTGAACTGCAATCCGCAGTTCAAGGGGCATTGGATGCACAGATGGTTAATATTAATCCGGATGAAGAGGGTATTGTATCGCTTAATTTTCTGAATGCACAAGGTGTTGTGGGCGGAAATACGGAATTGGCGGTAATAACTTTTTCATTAAATAAGGATAAGTTTTACAAGGATGCAATATATGCGGAAAGTTTCAAGTTGTATGATATTGACAGCAAGTTGATTTCAGACAATACCGCTGCGGATTTAAAGTACAGCTTGAATACAAAAAAAGCACCACAAAATATTGATATTGAAGAGTCGTCAAAGAAAACTAACGAACATACGGATGTCAGTCGGCAGGAGTCAAACACGAGTAATAATTCCGAAAATCAGGAAAGCAGTAAATCCGGAGGTATGCAGTCCCATACATCCGACAAGCCGCAAACAGATGACAGCGGCTCAGTTGAGAGTGCAACCGTATTTGAAAATACCCCGGACGGAGCCGAAAGTTCACTTAATGATAATTCCGGTCTTACAGTGTCCGAGGCTCAAACTGAGAAGTCAGACGGTATATCATCTGATAAGTCCGAGCAGAGTTACAGCAGCAGTACTGTATCTCATGATACTGCGGAGGCAGAAGATGAAGTATCTTCGGATAATTCTCAACAGGAAAGCGGCATTGCATCTCTGAATCCGGAGAAAGGAGGAGATAATACCATATCGAGCGATTCTGAAACGGAACAGGATAACAGTACATATACCAATGACGAAAATACTGTAATTGTCATTACAGCGGTTATAATTATAGCATTGGCGGCAGGTGTATTTGTTATTATTACTGTACGTAAACAAAAATTCAAAAAATAAGAGGAGGTAATTTTACCATGAAAACAAAAGCAAAAAGATTTTTTGACAAGGTTGTTTCTGTTGTATTATCAGCAGCAATGTTTGCAGGTATTGCAGAGGTTGGTATAGGTACGTCTGTTAATGCAGCCGATGAATTACCCGAAAAAAGCGGGAGCAGTGTAAGTACAAATAATGACATTTCGGTTAATTCAACCAACTCATTCGGTAATTTGCTGTCAAAAGAAATTTCCGATGAAGATATTGAGGAGAGCGAAAGTGTAGGTTACAAAATTTTTACAGCGGAGGTAAAAGGGAATAAAGTTTCCGTTGACTTTCAGACATTGGAGAGCGGTACACTTATTGCGGCAATTTATGAAGAGGACGGAATAAAGCTTATTTCCACGGGTAAGACAGATGTAAGTCCGGAAGATACGTCTGCTGAGATTACGCTTGATACAGACGGCATGCCTGAGTATTTTTATCTCAGAGTTTTTCTTGTAGACACAACCACACTTCGTCCGATGTGTAAGGTATATGATTGCCCGAATTACACAAAGGAAATGCAGGAATTTCTTGCCAAGACAACAGATGATTTTGAAAGTGATTCCGTTTTGAATTTGGACAATGACAAAACAAACAATTTTGCCGTTTACAGTGATGAAACAAAGGTTATACCCGAGAGCAAAACAAAGAATAAGGTTGTATCTGCCGATGACGAAAGCGGTATTTATGTATTTGAGAACATAGACAGCAATATTTCCTCGCTAAAATCGGGTGATGTATTTGCATATGAATACGGTGACGATAATCTTATTATTGTCAAGGTTGGCAATATTACAATCAACGGAACAAAGGCGACCGTGACGAGCCAAGAAACATCTATGGATGAGGTATTTGATTATGTAAAAATAGATGAGGACGCCGATACATCCGAGGTAACAGTTGACGATTCGGAGCTTGAGGAAGGCATTACATATGAGGGCAAGTCGAGTGAGTCCGGCTCGGATAAGGGAAAGTCATATAACGCAAAGGCGTATAGTAATTCCGGAATTAGTACTACCGGAATGGATATAGGCGGTACTGTTTCCGAAAGTGTAAAATTTGATGTTGCCAATAAAAAGATCGGCAGTGATAAGAACTATGTAAAGGTGTCGGCAAAAATAGACGTCAAAATGGGTGCAACGATGAAGCTTTATATTACCAAAGCTTATCAATATTTTGAATTTGGTTTGGACTATTCAACAAAAATTAGTCTTGCACTTGAAATGAAGAGTAAATTCCCGTTTGAACTGCCGCTTGCAAAATTCGGGTTTGCAATTTGTCCCGGACTATATGTGGAACTTACACCTTCGATTGTTGTTGAAGCGAGCGTAAGCTTAGAAGTAAGCGGAACATTGGAGGGTGGTATAGGCTTTAGGGTATCTAATTCTAAAGGACTTGAAAATACGAGTAAAACTCCGTCCTTTAAACCGGAATTTAAAATAGAAGGAACAGTATTTATCGGTTTATCGCTTGAACCCAAGGTTAAGGTTTTGAGTGAATATATTGCAGAGGTAAGTGTAGATGCGACAGCCGGTGTTG
>CANPXK010000191.1 GCA_947585965.1 uncultured Clostridia bacterium | reverse complement strand
TTTTTGATAACATGATCTATAACTTCACGGATATCGCTGACTGATGCCGGCTTTGTGAGATATCTGAGAGCATTTACTTCATAACCTTTGAGTGCATATTCTATATGTCCGGTCAGAAAAACTATATATACGTTTTCGCTGAGTTCCCTCAATTTTCTTGCGGTTGAGATTCCGTCAAAACCCGGCATTTCTATATCAAGAAATACAATATCAAACCCTGTCTGTCTAAAACTTTTCAAAAGTTCCGAACCGTTTAAAAATTCATAAGTCACTAAATCCAGACTGTTATAAAACCTGTCAATAATATCGGCAACTTGATTAATAAAATTTTTTTCGTCATCACATATTGCAATTCTCATAATTATATCCTCTGTTATCACTTTCGCAGTTTTTATATAGTCAATTTTCTTATAAAAACAGTATATAACATAATAAAAAAATTGTCAAACATATAGTTAATTTATGTGCCTGACACCAAATTTGCAAACCGTAAATTATCATTATTAATACATTTTATCAGTCCAAAATTTTGAATAGAATATTCTTTTGACAAAACAATTTTTATAGGTTCTTTTAATTTTCCGAAAAAAAGCAGTCTGTTATACAGCACAATCAATGCATAATATAACAAACTGTTTCTACATATCTATCCGGCATTCTTTCTTGCCTTCTGAGCCTTGATAACCTTAAGTCTTGAAAATTCCTCTCTGTCCTTCTCCTCAAGTGCATCGGAAATGAACTTAACGGCTTCCTCAAACCTCGGTATCATAATATTCTTAAGTGCGTTCGCTCTTTTCTGAGTTTTCTTGATAGCATCCGCAAGACGGTAGACACTGTTCTCAACCTCGGCAAGCTCGGCGGTCAGCAATTTAACCTCGCGAAAGCTCGCATAAGCCTCATCAATGGCAGGATTTGTCATTTGCAGACCGTAAAAAAGCTCCGGCTCAGTTTCATCTATTGTCACGATGGGTATCTCGACTCCCATTACACTTCGATAACTCAGCTTAAGGGTATCCTCCTCGGGTACGGATTTTGCAATATCATCAATAAAACCCATCGCTATATTTGCTTTCTGCAATGCAAGATATGCCTTGCTGTAGGTTACATCTATCTTATCCTGTATCTCCGATGCCCTGTCTATAAGAGTCATCATTTCACGTACAAGAATATTTCTTTTTTTATCAAGAAGCTCATAGCCTGTTCTGGCAAGGGTAAGCGACTTTTTATTTGCCATCAGATTACCCTTGGTGGGTACTGCTGCCATTACTGTTCACCTCCACAAGCTCTACTCTTTCTTGGAACTGCCTGCCGCTCCTCCGATACTGTCAAAGGTAATCTGTTCCGGATCGTCAATGTAATGCTCATCAAGAAGAGCATCGTCAACACGGTCAAGCTCAGACCTCGGTAATGTCGAGAGCAGCTTCCAGCCAAGATCAATACTTTGCTCCACGGTTCGGTTTTCATTGAATCCCTGATTAACAAAATGCTGCTCGAAAAGCTTACCGAACTCAATATATTTCTTATCTATCGGTGACAATTCTTCCTCACCGATAACGCTTGCAAGCGAGCGTGCATCCTGCACTCTTGCATAAGCGGCAAAAAGCTGGTTAGCAAGCGGCTGGTGATCCGCTCTTGTATAGCCCTCGCCTATACC
The DNA here is from genome assembly GCA_947585965.1 of uncultured Clostridia bacterium. GTDB lineage: Bacteria > Bacillota > Clostridia > Oscillospirales > Acutalibacteraceae > UBA1213. Next base: position 1,080 of record CANPXK010000191.1, on the reverse strand, counting down.
GTCCTTCATAAGTCTTGAAAGTGACGGAAGTACGGATACCGGCGGATAGAAACCCTGTCCTTCAAGGCTGCGGTCAAGAACAATCTGTCCCTCCGTTATATATCCCGTTAGGTCGGGAACCGGGTGCGTAATATCATCATTCGGCATTGTCAGTATAGGGATCTGAGTAACCGAACCCGTACTTCCCTTAACCATACCTGCACGTTCATAAAGTGATGCAAGGTCTGAATAGAGATATCCGGGGAAGCCCTTTCTTCCCGGGATCTCTCCCTTGGAAGAGGAAAATTCACGCAATGCCTCGGCATAAGAGGTCATATCCGTCATTATTACAAGAACGTGCTTATTACATTCAAACGCAAGATATTCAGCAGCGGTAAGGGCACATTTCGGCGTAAGTATACGTTCTATTATAGGATCATTCGCAAGGTTTAGGAACATCACAACCCTTGAAAGTACTCCGCTTTCATCAAAGCTTCTGCGGAAATAATCGGCAACATCATTCTTAACACCCATAGCGGCAAACACTATGCAGAAATCATTTGCCTCAGAATCCGATATTTTTGCCTGTCTTACTATCTGCACGGCAAGCTCGTTATGTTTCATACCCGAACCGGAGAATATAGGAAGCTTCTGTCCTCTTATAAGCGTCATAAGTGTATCTATTGTTGAAATACCGGTATTAATATAGTTTCTCGGATAAATTCTTGAAACAGGGTTCATAGGCGTTCCGTTTACATTTGCTCTCTTTTCGGGATAAACAGAACCGAAACCGTCTATCGGATCCCCCGCTCCGCTGAAAACTCTTCCCAGAATTTCGGGCGAAAGTGCAAGCTCCATCGGGCGGCATTTAAGCCTTGTACGTGTATTGTCAAGGGAAATGGATTTTGTTCCCTCAAATACCTGCACAACAACACGCTTACCCTCTATCTGAACTATTCTGCCGTGACGAAAACTTCCGTCATCAAGGCGAATATCAACCATTTCCTCGTATGAAGCACCCTCTACATCGTCAAGCACAATAAGGGAACCGTTGATTTCCTTAACACCGACATAATCGAGAATCATTCATTTCACTTCCTT
>CANPXK010000190.1 GCA_947585965.1 uncultured Clostridia bacterium | reverse complement strand
GATATCGGTGTCGCATATATTTGTTTTTAGTCTGATATCAGAATTATTCAATATGGAATAATTGTGTAAATCAATATCGTTATAACAGTCAAAAATCAAGTCTGGGCTATTACCAAATACATATCTTGAATCTGTTACTTCAAAATAACCGCCATTTCCCTGAACTTTTGCTGTTTTGCCGACTATTGATACCTCATGCGAGTTAGAAAACAAACCTGCATTCCCACTAGTATATCTTGCTGTTCGCACATTTTCATTCAAATAAGCAAATCCACTAAAATATACATCTCTATCACAGTATGTTGTATCCATAAAATGTATACCCTGTTTGTTTCTTATATTATTTGCAAAAAATATAATTTTTACATTATAGTTACCGTTTTCCTCATCTTGATATCCCCAACCCATATAATCAGCACCATGCTGTAAATCAAACATCAATCCTCGGAATGATGTATCTCCAGCCCAACCGTTCGTTCCAATTTTTCCTATCGTTGAACCTTTATAATAATACCAATTTCCTGTATAGGTAAGCTTCATCAACAATGAATCATTAAATGTACCGCAATAATATCTTGTTTCCTTGTCAATATCATCATAAATGAAATATACCTGTAAAAATTCCTTTCTGTTGAGCCACCTCGATATTTCTAAAAACTCATCATCGGTTATCTCCAAATCATCAAATTCATCAGGATTTTTGCATATATCAAAAGTTGTTTGCAAACCGTCCTCATAAGTTGAATTAATAAGAGAAAATGTTTGTCCTTTTCTTTTTGAAACCTTTTCAAAGGTAAGCTGTACTCCTGCATCTGCAACCTCAACATCGGTCGAATAATTGAAATTACACATTATAAATCCAAAATCACTTAAACGTATATTATCATATTCAAAATCTACAGCACGCATAAATTCACACCTTCCTTAAATTTTTGTGTAAATAAATTTGTAAAAAACGGGTAAATGTCAACTAATAAACCTTAAAGCAAAAGTCATACAAGAGAAATAAAACTCCTGTATGACTGCTTTTTTGTAATTTGTTGTCCTGACCGAATTATAAAATAGGGAATAGGGGAGGAGGCACATTATGCATCAATCCCAATTGTATTTATATTTTGACAATGAACTTTTACCGTTTATTCTGCCTATAGTCATATCCTGTATCATACGTTCAAATTTACGGTCTTTTTGAAGTTTATTGACAAAATCGTTATAATCCTCTATATGCTCTATATTTATACCGCCAAGATTTATAGTTTGATTAACAGACGGATTAGCGGAATTGATAAAATCTTTTTTCGTATCAAACGGCAATGACACCTGTGGGGCGGTCAGACCGTTTACAGCCATATTCCGATAATACTCATTTATTGGTTGATTTGCAAAGGTTAAAGGTTGTTGTGCCTTTTCTCTTAATATATCTCTAAGATCTATAAAGTTTTTAGTATCATCGGAGTTCAAAACTAATTCCGGTTTTGTGGGTGTACCGTCAAGCTGTGCAAGACCTGTATAATCTACAAGTCCGCCTGTTTTATATTTCTTAACGTCACTCTTTTTAAACCAACCTGTTACACCGCTGCTTGCCTTATACCAACGAACCTTGTAATAGCCGTTATTTTCACCAAGAACAATATAATAAGGTTCATCTGAATAATACTGATTTAAGCCTTTGCCGCCATAGGAGCTTTCGTATATCTTTGCACCTTTGGCATTTATTTTTGTTCCGGTTTTTATATTATTACTTGTTGAATTTTTATTTTGACTTGAAGATTTATTGCCGGTATTCTTATTTGTATTTGTTTTTGTATTTGTTTTTGTATTTTCACTTTTGTTTGTGCTTGAATTAGTGTTATTTTTGTTTGTATTATTTTTATTGGTAGGATTGTTTGCAGATGTACCGGTTTTATTGCTATTGGTTGTAGTTGTCGGTTTTTTCGTTGTCGCAGCATTGGTTGTTGTTTTATCACCGGCTGCTATAAGATCTGTCAATTTGGCTTGTATTGCATTAAGTACAGCATTTATACTTGTAAGCTGTCCGGTAAAGTTTGAACTGTAATTTGCCACAATCGAACCATTTACCGCACCGCTGCCATTCCATATATTTCTTATTTCAGAAGATAAAACATACCCTGCATCCCCGGCAACGGACTTTATTGTTTCATTTATTTCTTTTGAGTTGAGGTTTACGGCATTTGTTACATCACATATCAAAACATCTACATTATCAAGACGGCTGTTAAGAGTTTCTTCATATTCATCATAGAGATTATCAAGTAATTCTTTTGTATCACTGACAGCCTTTTCGTATTCGGTTTGTTCAAGATCTTCCTCTGCTTCTTTTAAATCAACCTGTATTTGCTGAATTTTTGCTTTCGTTTCTTCGGAGGTATCGCCCTCATAGGCAGCTAACTGTTTTTGGAGCGTTGATATATCCGAGGTTTTGTCATTGATTTGCTTTTGGTAGTCATATAAATTCTTTGCAGAGTCAAGACTTTCCTCATATGTATCAATAAGCTCCTTTAGTGATTCAAGCTGTAAGTCTATACCTTCCTTTACCAAGTCTACAATCGCTTGTTTTTCTTTTTCAGCCGCAAGTATGGAATTCTGTTGCAGTTTTAGTAATTCCTCTTTACGTTCGATGAGTTTTGTGTCATAGGGGTCTTTTGCCATATCACGATTGATTTTTGATATTTCGGCGGCATATTTATCAGCTTGTGCCATGTAGACATTATAGTTTTGAGTATGCAGCCC
>CANPXK010000189.1 GCA_947585965.1 uncultured Clostridia bacterium | reverse complement strand
AAACCGATTAACTATTTTATATTTATAGCCTGATTTTTTGGCTATAAACTATTATACGAAACATATTATACGAGGAGGAAAGCTTTATGGAATATGTTCTTGAAACAAACGGACTGTACAAAAGCTACAAAAAAGTAAAAGCGGCAAACGGAATTACCATGAAGGTTCCGAAAGGAGCAATTTACGGATTCGTGGGGAAAAACGGTGCGGGAAAAACCACACTTATGCGTCTTGTATGCGGTTTGCAGGAGCCGGACTCGGGTTGCTATACACTGTACGGCAGAAAAAATACGGATAAGGATATATGCAAATCCCGCAGAAGAATGGGGGCTGTCATAGAAGCACCGATAGTATATCCGGATTTATCCGCTGAAAATAATCTGAAACAGCAATACCGCATACTCGGACTTCCGTCCTTTGACGGAATATCCGATATTCTTAAAATGGTCGGTCTGGAAAATGCAGGGAAGAAAAAGGCAAAGAACTTCTCACTCGGTATGAAACAAAGATTGGGAATTGCTGTTGCCCTTGCCGGAGATCCGGATTTTCTCGTTTTGGATGAGCCTATCAACGGAATAGACCCGGAGGGTATAATAGAAATACGGGAATTAATACTCAGGCTCAACAAAGAAAGGCAGACAACTTTCCTTATTTCAAGTCATATACTTGATGAGCTTTCAAAGCTTGCTACGCATTACGGCTTTATCGAAAAAGGCTGTATTATAAAGGAAATCAGTGCAGAGGAGCTTGAAAAGGCAATAAGAAAATGCATTCGTGTTGAGGTGAGCGATATAAAGGCACTTTGTCGTGTGCTTGACTGTATGAATATCGAATATAAAATACTTTCCGACAAGAAGGCGGATATATATGCGAAAATAGGAATATCCGAGCTTGTATTTGCACTTTCAAAGGAAAACTGTGAGATATTCTCGGTATCCGAGCAAGATGAAAGCCTTGAAAGCTACTATATAAACCTCATGGGAGGTGATAAAAATGCGTAAGCTTTTACACGCTGATTTTTTTCGCCTGTTCAGATTCGGAAATTTACAGTTCTGGATGCCGGTTGCAATAATGATTATTTACCCGTCCTGCTTTTTGATAATCAAACAGATAAGTATAGGCATACAAACACCGTATCCTGATGATAAAGCCAACTTCAATTTATCAATTTGTATTGAATTTTTATTATTATTTTTAACCAATACATATTTAAGTAATGAATATAAAGACGGTGCAATCAGAAATAAAATTATAGTTGGAGCAAAGAGAAAAAATATATATTTGTCTTACCTGTTAACTATATTTTTAGCAGCACTTATTATGACGGTAATGTGGTTTATATTTATCGTTATAGGCGTACCGGATCTCCGCCCGCAAGAATTTAATTCGGGAAGTCCCGGTTCAACCGGAATAGGAATTTTTGATTTTATCAGTTATTTTCTTATTGCGGTAATGTTTTTAGCCGCAACTGCATCTATTTTTACTTTTACAATATTATCCTCGGAAAATTCCTCGACAGGGGCACTAGTTTCTATTATTGTATTTTTTGTTATGATGGGATCTGTTATGCTGATTCCACATTTGTTGAATATTAATGAATATAACTCACTTCATATGGAAGATGGTGTTATAATCGAATGCGAAAGAAATCCGTATTATGTAGGCGGAGCGGCAAGATATATTCTTCAATTTATTCCGGACTTTCTCCCTACAGGTCAAGGAATTCAGTTATTTGACATAAATACAAGTGATTATATGCATACGGCAAAAATGTTGCTTTCATCTGCATTTATCACGGTTTCGACAACGATAACGGGGATTTGTCTGTTCAAACGAAGGAATATGAAATAATGGCGGGAGTATTCACATACTCAATTGGGGGTTATAAAAATGTGTAAGCTTTTGTCTGCGAATTTTTCTCGTTTGTTTATAAACAGAGATTTACGGTTTACGGTTTGTTTAATATTTTTAATTATTTATTCTGCTTTCTTTTTGTTATGTAAACAAATAAGTGTCGGTTTGGAAACTCCGTATTGGGAGGATAAGGAGTATTTCAATTTTTCGCTTTGTATACAGACATTGGTTATGTTTTTTTCCGTTATATTTTTACGTGCAGAATACAGCAGCGGTGCTGTTCGCAATAAGATTATAACAGGTGCAAAGAGGACAAATATATACCTGTCAAATATTATAACGGTGTTTTCCGCTGCATTGATAATGATGGCTGTATGGTTTTCCTGTGCCGCATTAGGTGCACCGAGCCTCAGAACATGGGAATTTGCTTATGCCTCATACGGTTCAAAAAATCTCAGCTCAACGGAAACCGGATGTTTTGATTTCATATGGTATATTATTGTGACAGTAATGTTTTTGGCTGCTGTCGCATCCATAGTTACTTTTATAAATATGCTTTTATCCGATAACTCCTCAGCAGGGGCTTTAATTTCCTTTATTTTGTTCTCTGTTATGATATTCGGAACATTGTCATTAGGAAGCGGAATAGATAAACCCGGATTTCATAAATACATATACCAAATAATTCTCGATTTCCTGCCCACAGGTCAAGGAATACAGATGTTTGATTTTGATACGGGTGATTATGTGCATATAGTCCGTATGCTGTTGTCATCTGCATTTATCACGGTTTCGACAACGGCTATGGGAATTATATTATTTAAACGAAAGAATATAAGATAAGGAGCATTTTATGGAAATATGGTTATGGGTATCAGTCTGTATAATGGCTGTAATAATTATAATCCTTCTTGTAAAGATACACAT
>CANPXK010000188.1 GCA_947585965.1 uncultured Clostridia bacterium | reverse complement strand
GAAACTTCAAAGATAGATGAGCTTCAGACACTTGCAGAAAATAATTCAACTGACGAAATGACAGCCACCTGTTCTATCGAAGGAAACACGGTGATATGTGAATATCAGTTCAATGTCGGCATTGACAGCAGCCAGGCATCCATGCTCAACGAGCTGTTGGAAAGCGAGACCTATCAGCAAACATTTTACGATTTGGTAAACCAGTTGAGGGACGAATATCGTCTGAGAAGCATAACTGCTAAGGTTGTATATAAAAATATATCCGGTAATATATTAGCGGAAAAGGAATATAATCCCGACTAATGATACTAAAAAGATTGGGAAGCTATGAAAAGAATCACTCAGAACATCTGTTGTTTGCCTGAGTGGGGAAATAATTCTTTTATCCGTAACAACTTGTAAAAATGATATGGAAAAGGTTAAATGAATGAATACGAAATAATAAATAATGCACTGTATAAATTATATATTGAATATGATCCCGAAGAAATCGACTATTATAAAGCAGTTAAATTGTATTTGCAGTACGGTTGCAAAAAGATATTAATTGCCGATGACAATATCCTGTTTTACTATAATGTATTTAATTCATATACACAGAATACGGACAGCTTTATTCTTGATGAAAAACTTGAACCCGATCATTTAGGCAAACAATTAAATGAATATTATAATCAGATGTGGAACGAGCAGATTTATCAGGATATAATTTTAGGTGAAGGCGGTCGGTGGATTGGTGAAAGGTACTGTTGTTTTGAAACCAACGATCGTGCAACATGGATTTATAAATATAATGATAAGCTTTATTTGTTGGTGACTGAATTATATAACGGCTTCGGTAATATTTATAATCCGGATTTTTTTACCTCATATCTTGAAAATTACGGAAAATATATTTTCAAGTCTGAAATAGAGATAGATGAGCTGTTTTGTTTAAGAGATTATTTTAAAGCATTAACTCAGAAGTACATAGGCTAATAAAACATATCAGCAAAATTACCACGGAGGGTATTATGGGCAGAGAAGCACTCTTAACGGTTGACTGCGGACAGTATTCCGAAAAAATTCTTGATATTATCAACTTATTTACAAAAATAGGTTGGTCTTATTATGATAGTGAAAATAATATTGAATATTTACCTCTCGGCGATGACGAAATGTATGATTGGCAGAAAGGGAATATAAGCATTACCGAGCTTGAGAACATTATAAATAAAAAACAAAGTAATACGGAGATGGTTGGATTGTGTTTACATAACGCCGCCTCGAAAATCAGTATCGTATTTCTTGCCCGAAGTACATACAAAATTATAATTGACTTGAATATTGACAGAAAAACATATCCTGATTCCGATATAACGAACCCTGAACCGTATATGCAAACTATTATCCTGCCTTTGGAAAAAAACGGGTGTCATGTGTATTCAATATGCTTTGAAGATTATGTATCATAATAAGTTTTACCGAAAGTTGGTAGGAAACATGAAACTGAATCCTATATAAATGTCTGTTTTTATTTCCGGGCAGTCGTTAATATGTCCCCTCCCCTATCCGATTTACGGGTAATATTAAATAAAGCAATGAATTGAATAATGGTTAAAATTAATACATACATAAAAACAAATGACAGAATTAATTCTTTGGAAAATCCGAACCGGAACATGGGTGGTATTTTACATTGTGATAGCAAAGTTATTTGTTGTGCAAATAATTTCACTTATTCAGAAGAAACAATAACCATGTCCTGTGGCAGTATATATTTGACTTCAGACATTTGGGATTTATTTGACGAATTATGGACATATTTTCTTGACTCTTTAAATTCATTATTAAATGACATTGGTTGATGATAAGACTGTTGCATTTGATTGCACATTTTCGGAATATGTAGAGGATGCGAAAATGCACGCAGATGTTCTTTAAGTCGCCACCAATCCATCAAAAGTAACCTTTGTAGATTTTGTAAGTAAGTTTGAGAAAACATTTGATCTCGAAGGGATTTCTGTTATCGTAAGGTATATCAATGCAAACGGTACAGTGGTTTACGAGCAGATCTTCACAAGTAATAAGGAATAAGCAGCAGTTATTCGATAAGGGTATGACAGCCGATATATATGCTGAAAACGGAACCGTACTTGTGTTTTAATGTAAATATGATTTCATACCCATTGATGAACAAATTGGGGAAATGCTTCAAAGTATGCCCTCAACATATGAAGAAATTGCAGGAATTGTTTAACAATGTATGAAGGAAAGCGGAATAAGTGTTATTGTACGATTCAAAGACACCAACGGTAACGTGTGTGCAGAAAAAGAATACTATCAATAATGAGAAAAGGAGGTCGAAAGACTTCCTTTTTTATTAAACTTCCCCTTTAACACAATAATAATATATGCTATAATATAGATATTGAATCATCGGAGGGAAATTTATGAGGCTTTTTGAAAAAACTATTGAAACTAAGGATATATTTGAGGGAAAGGTAATTCATGTCACACATGATACCGTAGAGCTTGAAAACGGCGAAAAGGCTATGCGGGAGGTAGTCGGACACCCCGGCGGAGTATGTGTTGCTGCTTTGACGGAAAATAATGAGCTGCTCTTTGTTCGTCAGTTCAGGTATCCATATAAGGAAGTTGTCCTTGAGCTTCCTGCCGGTAAGCTTGAAAAGGGACAAACTCCCCTCGAAAACGGTAAAAGGGAGCTTCTTGAAGAAACAGGCGCCATAGGGAGAGAATACATTCCTTTGGGTAAGCTATACCCAAGCCCCGGCTATTGCGGTGAAATTATACAC
>CANPXK010000187.1 GCA_947585965.1 uncultured Clostridia bacterium | reverse complement strand
GAAATTCTTGATAATGGAATAAGAATTACTCAATATATCGGTTCAGATACTGAGGTTGTTATACCGAAGTTTATAGAGGGTCAACCTGTTGTAGAAATAGGAATAACAGACCCAGAAGTTAATATAACTTTTGGAGAGTATGCATTTTCCGGATGCGAAGCTCTTACAAGCATAACCATTCCGGACGGTGTTTCAACTATTGGGAGGTGCGCATTTTCCTGCTGTTATAGCCTGACAAGCATAACCATTCCGAACAGCGTTACGGAGATATTCGGGAATGCATTTGAGTCCTGTACAAGTCTAACAAACATAACAATTCCGGACAGTGTTTCAACCATTGGAGATTTTGCATTTTCCACCTGTTATAGTCTTACAAACATAACCATTCCGGACAGTATTTCAACTATTGGAGATTATGCATTTTTCGGCTGTTCCAGTCTAACAAACATAACCATTCCGGACGGTGTTTCAACTATTGGAATGGATGCATTTTCCGACTGTCATAAACTGACAAGCATAACCATTTCGGACAGTGTTTCAACCATTGGAGAGTGTACATTTCTCAATTGTAGTGCTCTAACAAACATAACCATTCCGGACAGTGTGACAAGTATTGGAGAGGCTGCATTTTCCGGCTGTACAAGTCTGACAAGCATAACCATTCCGGACAGTGTTTTAACTATTGGTGGGTCCGCATTTCAGAACTGTACAAGTCTGACAAGCATAACCATTCCGAACAGCGTTACAACTATCGGATGGGGGGCATTTGAAGATTGTACTTCTTTAAAAACCTTAACCATACCGAGTAGTGTAACAGATATCGGTGAATATGCTGTAGGCTATAAAGTAGTTTTTGTAGGAAATGTAGAACAAGATGAACTCGAAAATGATTTTACGTTACACGGCAAAGTCGGCTCTGCCGCCGAAACATACGCAAAAGAGAACAACATACCGTTTGTTGCAGAATAAAATAATTCCCACTCTGAACAATATATTCGGAGTGGGAAATTTATATATCATTTTTAATTTCTATGTTATAATATGTGCGGGAATGTAAATAATTAATTTTTATCAAAATTTTTCTTGATTTTACTATCCTCCCCCATTTCTCGGTTGTATATATTTATGAGCGGAGAAAGGAGGTAAAAATTCCGTGTGGGTTATAAAATATTACCTGCAACTGTGTGCAAAGAAAATTTACATTGAGGAAGTAAAATCAGAAAGCTTATTTTTAATTATTTTAAAAAGTATTAAAAACGGAGGAAAATTATGAACAAGAACTTTACCGAAATAATAAGGGCTGCTCTTTCAGGTGATGAAGCGGCTTTTGAGGCTCTTTATACCATGACAAAGGATTCGGCTTATTTCATTGCCCTGAGCATTACACATAATGAACAAGATGCTCTCGACATTTTACAGGACAGCTATATAAAAGCCTTTACACATCTTGATACGGTCGATCCGTCCGAACTTTTCGACAACTGGTTTAATCGGATAGTTGCAAATTGCAGTAAGAATTTTCTTAAACGCAAAAAGCCGATACTGTTTTCGGATATCCCCGAAAACACTCCGATAAACGAGTTTGACGAAGAAACAAATCCGGAACTTATTCCGCATGAATTTACGGACAAAAAGGAAACAAGCAGACTGTTAATGGAAATTATAAATAAACTGCCCGAAAACAAACGTCTTGTTATTCTTATGTACTACTATCAGGAAATGTCAACTAAGGAAATATCCGAAACCCTTGAATTGCCGCTCACGACAGTTAAGTATTATCTTCTTGAGGGAAGAAAGGAAATAAAAACAGAACTTGAAAAACTCGACAAAGAGGGTACACGTCTTTATGCTGTTGTACCGTTCGCACTTTTCCCCTCTCTTATCGGACAGGCGGCAAAAAATATAAATGCACCTGTTTTTTCATCTGTTTCCGCAAAGATAATGAAAAATGTAAATTCAGGCATCAGTAATCCGCATATTACATCTTCCGAACCGCAATCTCACACAACATCACCAACAAAATTAAGCGGAGGTAGAAATATTTTTTTGAAAACAACAGCAGGAAAAATAATAACGGCAGTTGCGGCAGCGGCAGTCATAGGCGGAGGCGTGACAACTGCTGTAATAATTGCAAATAATAACAACGGCGGCAGTCAGCAGCCGTATGAAAATACCGAAAGTCAAATCAGTTCTTCTTCGGTGGCAAGCAGTAATACACAATCCGACACCGACCTCTCCGAAAGTTCACAATCCGACAGCAGTTCCGATGTTCAATACAGTCCTGTCAGTGATTTTGAATACGAAATAAACGGAGATGAAGTAACAATAACCAAGTACACGGGCAGTGACAGCGATATAGCCATTCCCGATACGATAGAGGGAAAAAAAGTGACGAAATTATCATCAAATTCGGAAAATACTATATTTGCAAATCAAGGCACAATTAAAAACGTAATAATTCCGGACAGTGTCAAAAATATCGGAGCATATACATTTTATTCATGCCGGAACCTTGAAACCGTAGAAATTCCGAACAGCGTTGAAATTATTGAAGATTACGCATTTCAATACTGTTTGGGTCTGCTATACATAAATATTCCGGATAGTGTTACAAATATAGAAACAGGTGCATTTTCTCATACCGGTCTGGCAAGTATAGAAATTCCGAACAGTGTCAAAAATATCGGAACAGCGGCATTTTACTTTAATTCGGTGTTGGAAAGGGTAACCATTCACGGCAGTGATACGATTATCGGAGACAATGCATTCAGAGAATGCAATTTTCTTACAGATGTAACCCTGTC
>CANPXK010000186.1 GCA_947585965.1 uncultured Clostridia bacterium | reverse complement strand
GCTATCTTTTCACTGCCGCCATGCTGATAGACGTATATATTTATGTCGTCATCCCAACTGTCAGGCTTTGTAAAGTTTACTGTAATTCCGTCATTAGTTCCGGATTCAAGTCCGGACAGATCCACCGTAACCGAACCATCCCCGGCAGAATAAACATTTCCCGCCTTTAACTCTGCCCCGGGCTCCATTGATGCAGGATATTGATTAGTGCCGCCATCGTTGAATATTACGAGTCCGTTATTCCAGTCCTCGTCAGTGGTATATGTGTATTTTCTGATACTCAGGTTCATTTCGCCATTTGACCCCTCATCATCTTTTATAGCATATTTCACCTCATCGTCATCCTCGCTCGGAGTCATTTCGACACCCGGCCAAGGGGCATTTTCTTTCACAGGACTTACGGTTTCGTCATAGATATAGGCATATACCTTATCTCCCCAAGACTGAGGCTTCAGAAAACTTATCTGCGAACCCTTATTAACAGTTTGACCTTGACTAAACCAATATGTCACAGTGCTTACATAACCCGAGGAATTTGCAGCACTCACTTTAAGTACAGCCTCACCATTATCAGCAGAAGTTACGCTGATGCTGTCACCGTTTGAAAAATCAGCTTCACTTCCATTAAGCGTATATTTTCCTCCATCCGCACCGCTTACATTAAGTGTAACATCGACACTGTCACCGCTTATTACAAAATTATTGGCTGATATAGATACCTGCGGCATTTCCACAGGCTCTGTATAACCGTCATTATAAAGCACCGCAACAGTTCCGGCAGACAGCTTTCCTGTAAGCTTACCGCCCGATGCGGTAAAGTCCCCGTTTTGAGTTCCCCTGTCACTGTATGCTCCATCGGCAAGCTTCGTATCAATACTTATGTCCTTATCCTCCTCGGAGGCATTGATTAATACAGCTCCTTTCTGACCCCTTGAAATAAGCAGTACTCCGGTATCCTCACCCGCATTACTCATTTCTGTTGTTTCACCTGCCATTGCATTTCTGAAATGATTAAGTGCCCCCACAGTCTTATCCTTATATAAATCACTTCCTGCCGCACCTATTCTGTTCATGGTTCCCCATTGATTATCCGGAGATGAACCATAAGGTCTGTCATAAAACAGTGGCGTACCCTCTCCGTTAGCGGCAATTACCGCCCAGCCGAGTATAAGCTTATCGTCCGTCATATTCAGCGATTCTCCGCCCGTGTAGTTATCGTGGGATTCTACCCACGTAACAACATTACTGCTTCCTCCGACCATAAAATCCGAAAGTACATCGGCTTTCAGCACTCCTCTGTTCACCGCACCTCTCAGCGCGGCACCGTATGAGCTTGCGGTTGTTCTTCCAATCTTTTCAATATACGCTTCTATTCTTTCATTATCACCCTGCAGAACCTCGCCGTAATTGAAAATACTGTCGGCATTTGTAATTTCGGTCGTTACCCTGTCCCAAAAATTATTAGGAAGTGAGGGATCCTCCTGCGGATCATCAGGAAGTGCAATATGCTTCGCTGTATCATAACGGAAGCCGTCCGCACCGTCCTCAATGAGCTTATTTATGTATTGTATAAAATAATCCTGAAATTTCGGGTTTTCCGTATTGACATCATGGAGTCCGGTTAGTGAATACGTAGTACATTGTATTCTATCACTGTATGACGTTATATCCTTATTGGAGTTTTTATGATACAACTGGTCCTCTCCGCCCACAGCATCTATAAACGACTGCTCTACCTTACTTTTATCCGCCGCCGTGTGGTTCGGAACAACATCCACGACAATTTTTATACCGTATTTATCTGCTTCCTCACACATAGCCTTGAATTCTTCCTCGGTTCCGACCTGATAGTTTCCTATTGTCCAGTTTGTCGGCTGATACTGATAATACCATTTTCCCTTACCCATAAGCTGCATTCCGCCGCCGCCGTCATCAACGGCATTTGCCGGAGAGGTCTGTATTGTAGAATAACCCGCCGCAGCTATATCTGCCATGCTCTCTTTTATGGTATTGAATGACCAGCTCCATGCGTGCAGTATAACTCCGTCCTTAATATTATCCGTAAGACCGAATTCCTCCGCTTTTACTTCCGTATCGGAAGTATCTCCGCCACTGTCCGTTACACTGTCAACGCTTGTCTGACTGTCCGAAGAACTGCTTTCCGAAGCCACACCCACCGGACCTCCGACACAACCCGAAAGCAGAGCCGTCGGTGAAAGCAATAAGGCAGCAGTCAGGCAAACGGAAATAAATTTATTCCTTTTCATTTAAAAAACCTCCGTATATATATGATTACACGGCTATGAACCGTAAGCATTGCAGCTACATTATACACTAACATTTTGCTTTTCAATGTATTTTAAGGAAATTTATATATAAAAATTTCATACACGTATAATATTTTGTAGAATTTAAAAAAGCTTACTTCGGGTTATTCTTTTAATATTGACAAAGATTTAACAATCAGGTAAAATGTTCATAAGGAAAAGGGGATTTTATATGAAATACAAAATCATATCACTGGATATTGACGGAACCTTGACAAATTCGGAAAAGCTTATTACTGAAAAAACACGGAAAAGGCTTATTGAATTTCAAAGGAATGGGGGACGTGTAGTTCTCGCGTCAGGCAGACCTGTCGCCGGTATTTTACCCCATGCGGAAACTCTTGAGCTGAAAAAATACGGCGGTTATGTATTAGCTTTCAACGGCGGATGTGTTATCGACTGCAAAAGCGGGAATATTCTGTTTCAGGAAAAACTGCCTCTCGACGTAATACCGGAAATCTATGATGTTGTAAAAGATTATCC
>CANPXK010000185.1 GCA_947585965.1 uncultured Clostridia bacterium | reverse complement strand
TTCGGGATCATCCTTGTTGAATCCGTTTTCATAGTAGTATATATAGTCATCCTTGAGGCTGTAGGCATTGGTATGAACATCCTCAACAAGCTCAATATTGCTGCCGTCTTTAGCAAATCTGCCGAGTCTGTAAGAAAATAAGGGATAAAAGGAATCAGAAAGAATTCTTTCCCATGTATCCGGAATATACATAAAATAAATATATCCATCGCTGCTATCTTTAAAATTACAAGCAAGTGAAACTAATTTGAATGAATATGCATATGATTCATCTTCGCTAATATTGTTTGGAAGCGGTATATCATTATTCTCATACTCTTTTTTTATCATTTGATCCAGCTTGGAATCGTCATACAGAACCTCTTTTTTAACATTTGACATATCGCTTAAATCCCAACGAAATATTTCGTCTGTTATATCTTTCTCTGCTCCGTATGCCGCATTTCCCGATATCACATTGCACAAACCCAAATCAAAACCCAAACACGCAGGTGGATGGTTGTCGTTTTCGTCAGCTTTTGACGATTCAGAAACTTTGCTTTTATTTGCCGAATCTCCGCGTTCCACGAGTTCCATTTTATCATCATCAACCATTTTGAAAACAGCACCGCCAACATAATATTTTTGTCCGTCCATTTCAAAAATTGCCTTTTGTTGGGTGTCGTAAATGTCGTTGAATAATCCGGCAAAGTCGACTTGCTCTTGATTGTTTTCATGTTCTGATGACTTATCGTCTTCCTTGTTTGCCCCACAGGCAGCAAGAGAGAAAGTCAGGCAGGCGGCGAGAACAGCACTAAGTAATTTTTTCATAATATACCTCTTTTCTGAAATTTTTTATTATTTGTAGGTCTGAAATAAATAATTGTGAACCGAACAGATATTAAAATTACTGTGCGGTTAATTATTGTTATTCAAAAGTCTTACCGTCATCTTCCAACCAGTATACGTAACTGTCACCATAGGACTTAAAGGTTTCTATTCCCAAGAAATCTTTATCATAAATCATTTCAGTTCCCGCATAAAGATGATATGCTTTTCCGGTTTTTAAATTATAACGTGCACCAACAGGACGATACAAAGCTTTGCTTTCATCTATTTTCCCTCCAACATGTAAATAATCATAAACACCACAGCCATCGCTACCAAAGTATAAATAATCCCCATCAACACAAAAAGTATAATTGTATTGGACATCACATGGTCTGTTCATAACGTGTGAAATAAGCTTTGTTTCATTGCCACCCTGGAGCGATTGAGAATACACTGTCACACCGTCAGAAGTATTTTGCCACGACACACCATCTCCATAGTACAATACAGATGACGGGGTATCAATATAGTAAAAAGAACACGATCTCTCAGTTACCTTTTCGGGAGTTCCGCCGTCAAGCGGCAGTTTATATAAAGGACTGCTGTCTTCACTTGTTTGATATATAAAATAAAGATCGTTTCCGATTATATTCATAGAAGATATTGTTTCATAACGCAGATCTTCAGAGGAAATTTTTATATCGCAAAGCTTTTTCCTGCCGCTGCCGTCTGTTTTTACCATATAAATTCCCGTGTCATCAAGCGGTTTTTCGGGATCATCCTTGTTGAAGCCGTTTTCATAGTAGTATATATAGTCATCCTTGAGGCTGTAGGCACAGGTGTGAATATCTTCAATAAGCTCGATATTGCTGCCGTCTTTAGCAAATCTGCCGAGTCTGTAAGAAAATAAGTAAAAGGAATCAGAAAGATTTTCCAACACCTCCGGAATATACATAAAATAAATATATCCATCACTGCTATCTTTAAAATTACAATAAAATGAACTTAATTCTGATTTTAGTTCGGAATCTAATTCTTGTTCGTTGCTTTCGAATATATCGTTTGAAGACGGTATATCATTATTCTCACATTCTTTTTTTATCATTTGCTCCAGCTTGGAATCGTCATACAGAACCTCTCTTTTAACGTTTGACATATCGCTCAAATCCCAGCGAAATATTTCGAACTTGTTTTTATATGCTCCGTATGCTGCATTTCCCGATATAACATTTCGCCATCCCAAATCTAAACACACAGGGTTAGGTGTTTTTTTTTCGTCAGTTTTTGATGATTCCGAAGCTTTTGACGATTCCGAATTTTCGCTTTCACGTGCCAGATTTGCAGGTTCCATTTTATCGTCATCGACCATTTTGAAAACAGCACCACCAAAATAATATTTTTGCCCGTCCATTTCAAAAATTGCCTTTTGTTGGGTGTCGTAAATGTCGTTGAATAATCCGGCAAAGTCGACTTGCCCTTGATTGTTTGACGTATCGTCTTCCTTGTTTGCTCCACAGGCAGCAAGAGAGAAAGTCAGGCAGGCGGCGAGAACAGCACTAAGTAATTTTTTCATAATATACCTCTTTTCTGAAATTTTTATTATTTGTAGGTCTGAAATAAATAATTATAAACCGAACCGAAAGAAAATACAAAATGATTTTCTGCTCATGGTTCCGGTATAATTAATCGGCCTCAATGTCTATAACAAACGAGATTGCCTCTTAGGTCTAAATTTTTTGTATTTTTTTTAAAATAAAAAATCCCGACTTCCCCAAGATGGTCTTTAAGTTCATTAGTTACAAATGAATACAAGTCCGGATACCCTTGAAGGTCGTCTCTGCTGAAACCACTGTGTGCGTGCAGAAACGTTTTTAACAGACTATGTCTGTTCACAGGGGAAAGAGAATTCCCACATATTGTATCACGGTCAGACACCGTTTGCAAGTCGGATGTGACATACTCCCCCACCTATAGAGGTGGGGGCTTCTCGCTCAAGTATGGTAACCCATACAGTATCAACGAGCTAA
>CANPXK010000184.1 GCA_947585965.1 uncultured Clostridia bacterium | reverse complement strand
TATGACCCACACGGAATTTTTACCTCCTTTCTCCGCTCATAAATACAGACAACGGAGAAATGGCAGAGGATAGTAAAATTAGAATTTTTTTTATTATAACATATTTTCCTACATATAAAAACTATTTTTATAAAATTATTAAACGTTCGCTCAGCCGTCCGGTTACGCTTTGCTGAGTCGGCTGACGGGTGCGGTGATTATAACATAAAAATGCGGAAATTATTATAAGAAAAGGAGCTGTCGCAGCAAGAAAGGCGACGGTCCCCGGAGAGTTTTCTAAAGCCGGAGACATTCTTAAAAAACTTGATATGCTCGTTTTGCAGGCTGAAAGTCTGAAAGCCGACATACAGCAGGAAGAAATAACAAAAGGAGATGCAGATAAGCTGCGTGATATCGAGCCGAAACGAAAATCTGTTCAGAATATGCTTGAAACAGAAGTAGCCCAAGCCGTTTGCTTTGACAGTCAAATCTCAGAGTTTAATACAATTAACTCGAAAAATAAATCCCCAAACACTTTGTTTATCCACCGGATGTACGATATAGTCAGATACAAAGAACAGTTTTACTTGGATTGTATATCGAAGAAGCGTACAGTACAGATAAAAACAACAAATTCAATCAAACTTTGAATCGTGTTTATAATTTAAAAGACATAAAAAATAACACCTACAGAACTGGGTTTGTACACCCACGACTTAATGCCAAACGGCATCAGTAGTGTTCCTATAGGTGTTATTAATACCTTAACTATACCACAACTTTACAACATTTTCAAGGAGTATGACAAGAATTTTTATGAGAACGAGCAAGCACCCGGACGTGCGGAAAGAGAAGCCGAGATACAAGCTCAGAACGATTATGAGCAGTCCGGCAGAGTATTTCAAGGAAAGCAATCTTCATTATCCGAAGCTGAAAGATTTGCTGACAGAGGACGAATACGACTCGGCACGTTCTACTGTTCTTTATTCATTCTATACCTCACCTGTTGTTATTGACAGTATTTATACTGTCTTGCAAAATGCAGGATTTGAGGGCGGCAACATCCTTGAGCCGTCAATGGGAGTTGGGAATTTCTTCACGGTACGCACGGTGGTGTGAGAGGTCGGCTGCTCAATTAATGGGTAGCCTTCTTCTTTTTTACTGTCAAAAATGGGATTATAGCAGAAATACCTGCATTTAGCTATCACCATGAGTGCTGCTCTGATGATTTGAACCCCCTCAAAGGAAAAATCAAAAAGTGTAAGGGAAAATCAAAAGGTATAGAGATAATCAAATTGTATCAAAGACGACCTTTACATAGATCGGCTATCCACGGCACGATCATAAGTCGCTCTGACAAATACAGCGTTAAAGCCTGCTTCAGTGTTGCTGCAGGAGGTAGGCGCAAAAAAGCGACCGAGATCGTCTCGGTCGTCTTTCCCGCTGTGTCTGCAATCGCAGTGCTCCACTTATCGCTCACGGCTGTATCACTGTAGATTTTTCAAGAGTCATTATTTTGCAGCAAACTTTATGTCGTTATTTTTAGCATACATTTCAGCGATTGAGCCTGTCTTGCCGTTGATCGTCAGATCATCGCAGCCATAGAATGCTCCCACGCCTATCTTAGTTACACCATCGGGAATGGTCACGCTTACAAGGCTTGTGCATTTAAAGAATGTACTATCGCCTATCTCTGTCACACTGTCGGGAATGGTAACGTCTGCAAGGCTTGTACAGTCGGAGAATGCTTTCAAGCCTATCTCTGTCACACTGTCGGGAATGGTCACGTCTGTAAGGCTTGTGCAGCTAGAGAATGCCCAATTGCCAATCCTTGTTACACCTTTAGGAACGCTCACGCTTACAAGATTTATGCAAGCAGCCAATACTCCATCTCCAATCTCAGTTACACTATCAGGAATGGTAACACTTTCAAGGCTTATGCAGCCATTGAATGCGCTCTCACCTATCTCCGTCACACTGTCGGGAATGGTAATGCTTTTAAGGCTTGCGCAGGCACAGAATGCTTTCTCACCTATCCCTGTCGCGCTGTCGGGAATAGTCACACTTTCAAGACTTGCGCAGCTACCGAATGCATCATTGCCTATCTTCGTCACACCACCGGGAATATCATATGCTTTATCCGTTTTTCCGACCGGGTATTGAATCAATGTTGTTTTATCCTTATTAAATAAAACGCCGTTTTGAGAGTAGTATGCCATATTATTTTCATCTACGCTAATACTTGACAGACTTGTGCAGCTGAAGAATGCATAGGCGCCTATCTCCGTCACACTGTCGGGAATGGTAACGTCTGTAAGGCAGTTGCAGTACGCGAATGCGTCATCGTCTATCTCCGTCACACTGTCGGGAATGGTAACACTTTCAAGGCTTTCGCAGTACCTGAATGCTTCTTTACCTATCTCAGTCACACTACAGGGAATGGTCACGTTTGCAAGGCTTGTGCAGTCAAAGAATGCGGATTTGCCTATCCCCGTAACGCTCTTACCCTCAATTTTTTCGGGTATGCACACATCCGCATCGCTGCCAACGTATTTGGTTATGGTAACTTCGTTGTCTTTGATTTCATACTTAAAGTCCTTTGCAGGGCTTTCGGGAATTTTAGATGCCTCGTTCACATTTGATGCTTCTACAGAAGCGGCATTTCCGCTTTCGGCACTATCTGAATTTCCCGTACCACCTAAACTTTCTGTACTACCTGAACTTTCCGTATTAGTCTTGCCGCCCGAGCTCGCTGTGTTTGTTTCGCTATTGCTGTTTTGACAGCCAGCCATTGAGGCAGAGCCGCACAGCACCGCTGTGGCGAGTATTGCAGTTAAAATTTTTGTCATACTACTTTTGAACATAATTTTTTCCTCCGCTCGTATAATATGTTTCGTATAATAGTTTATAGCCAAAAAATCAGGCTATAAATATAAAATAGTTAATCGGTTTGAT
>CANPXK010000183.1 GCA_947585965.1 uncultured Clostridia bacterium | reverse complement strand
AAATTGCAAGCTGTACCAATTGTTTTAAATGCCCGGTCTTGGGGAGAATATGCCATAGGGTATTTTTATGATCCGGATACTAAACGTTGGGCAACATACCACAATGATGAAAGAGGCAGCAGTTTGTACTATTATTATGACAGCGAGGAAGAAGCAATCGTTGAAGTATATAAAATGGCCAGAGTAGAATATAATCTTCAGCACCATTAGTACGGATTAAAATCATAATTCAAAAAACTGTACAAATTCATTGTAAATTATGGTGACGATGCTGTTGGACTCATTACAAAAGACGGTGACAATGCAGCCGAACTTCAATTGACCGGAATGCTTGGATTTTAAAGAAATAAAATAATTATGTGTTCTGAATGGTAATCAGTATCTGTCGGTGTATATCAGATATGCCAACAGGTGCCGGAGCCTGTATAAAATAAATATAGTAAAAAATTGGAGAATATGATATGTCTAAAAAAGAAGAATTACTTTCGGAAATAAAGAAACTCAGTAAAAAAATCGGTAGCGTTAAGATATATCTTAATCAACATAAAACCGATGGCAGAGGGATGGGATATTATTTTGATGAAAACGATAAGTTGTGGAAATCTTATGTGTGTGGTGAGTTTAATTTTATTACCGAAGAATCAGAGAATGAAATTGATGTAATAGAGCATTTGTATGATTCGGTTTGTGACGAAGTAGAGGCACATGAGAACCCGCTTGAAAAGATCAAAATAATCCAATCAAAATTGCAAGCTGTACCAATTTTTTTAAATGCCCGGTCTTGGGGAGAATATGCCATAGGGTATTTTTATGATCCGGATACTAAACGTTGGGCAACATACCAAAATGATGAAAGAGGCAGCAGTTTGTACTATTATTATGACAGCGAAGAAGAAGCAATCGTTGAAGTATATAAAATGGCCAGAGTAGAATATAATCTTCAGCACCAACATTGAAAGAATGTTTGAATATGTGACAATGTTAAGGCAGAAAAAAATAAAGTAACCGCCCAATAATACCGCATTTTCGGGGAATGGAAAGGTACGAGTGTGTTGTATAAAAATTTGGCAGTGTAAAAAACAGCGACGGAGTATTCCATTTTTCGGAAACTCTGGATGAATCTGTCGGATGTGTATTTAATTTTGTGAAGGACGAAGTTCTTAAAACCGATATATGTGCCATATACAAGAAATGGATTCACTTGATGAAAACGATGTGGTACCGGAGTTTATAGCTGCTGTGTAACGTGGTTATGGTATAAAAATAAATGGCGGTGCAGAGATGTACAGAATAACCGAAAACGGCAAGTAAATGCTGTATGCGGTGTATGATGTTGGCAAAGAAAAATTTATAAGGTTTGGTGAGTAGTATGGTAATAAATCACTCTTATTGCAAGTATAAAGGAAAAATCTATAATTGTACCGTAGAAACCGAAAAAACAATTTTACGTTCTTTTGATGATTCGGATTACACTATACGTTGCTTCCGGTTAAATCCGAGCTATTCTGAGAACCCACTTACAAGTGCTTGCAAGTATTTCAAGAGAGTTCCGACATCCGACATTGACTGGTTTTGTCTTGTGATTACTGTAGGATATTACAAGGAGTGTAAAGTTTATGTCAAGTCGGAGACAAAAGATGAATATCGAATAGATGTTTTTAACATTTCAAATACCAAGAGTAAAGAATATAAGGTATTTACGGAGGAAAACGGTTTCGAAAAGTCTGAGCGGTATGATTGGTACGGGAATGTACCAAAATCCGAAGTCGAAAATATAGTACAGATAGTAACGACGGCAGGTCGAAGTTTAAAAGCTCCTGACAAATGGGACTTTCAGATTCCGGGTGATGACAACGAGTTCCCACGCAAGGTAGTTTCGTATGATGATGTATAATAAAACTTGACACAATCAACAAAAAATGCCAATGCAGCCAAGGCTATTGCAAATCATGGTGAAGGTGCAGTAAATATTATTAATAAATACGGTAATGGTGCAGTAACCCGGATACGGCTGCATATGCTATACGGTTAATGAAGAACAACACCTACTTTATAATTAATGCACCGCCCTTCTAAAATATTCGGATAAATCAGAACTCAACCGATTTGAACCCTAATCTATTCCTACTTAATTATAGAAGATAGTGCCGAAAAGCAACTTCAGGTACAACTTTGAAAAAGCAACTTCATATTTCCTTTGAAATCAGTAATTTGTGACTCCATGCGTCAAGCCCAAAAATCAACTGCTTACACAACTCGTTTATGTGCCGCACTTTACTACCCTACTCCCGATAATATACATAATTTATACCAAAATCTGCAAATTATAAAAATCATGTACCACTCAAAAAATTATCAATCTCATATTTTTATCTGTTTATCTCTGATTATCTCCTAAATCATCAAAAATTAGAGAAAATATCAAACAAATGTCAGGATATTTAATCAAATCTATTGCAAAATCTTTATACTTATGATATAATATTTCTGTTGCGATTTGCCGGTGTGGCGAAATAGGCAGACGCAAGGGACTTAAAATCCCTCGGTAGTAACATACCGTACCGGTTCAAGTCCGGTCACCGGCAGATATGTTCCGGGCGTTACATAATCAATGCGATAATGTAACGCCCGGATTTTTCTGTGTATTTTCTTAGGAAATTAAAATATATTACGCATTAACACACCCGACTACAGGTATAAGCCTATAGCCGGGCGATTAGTTTTATTCAGATTAACCGACAAATAAATATCGGGTAAATAAACAGTACACTCAAACCTAAAATCCATTCTTTTCCGGCTGCGGAAATTAAGTAACGGAAATTAAAAGCAAAGCGGATAATACTCCGCCCGCTGTCAGACGGTTATGGAGGATACGGATTTATCGTTGTAGATTCTCTCTATAGCCTCTGCAAATACAGGTGCAACGTGGAGGGTTGTAAATTT
>CANPXK010000182.1 GCA_947585965.1 uncultured Clostridia bacterium | reverse complement strand
TTGGAAATTTTGTTGTTGTTTTGTTGTATTTTTTGTTTCAGCGAGATGTTTTTTACGTTCTTTTTTTGAATTTTAGATTTTAAGCTTTCAACCTTTTCTTCCTGACGTTCAGCCATTGACTTAAAGAACGATAATACAGGTTTAGGTAAAGAATCAGTTGATATCATCTCTTTGAAGAAAGCTTTCTTGCTTTCCGCCCTCTGTATTTTTTGCGTCCACTTATCAATTTTAGCCTTATTATCTTGAATCCTCGCTTCGAGTATTGCAACCTTGTCTGTCAGCACTGCTATTTTCTCCTGCCGTTTTGCAGCCATGGAAGCAAGGACGGAGTTGTTAAGCTTAATCGGTTCAGATTGAGAAGCTTGCGGAAGCTCAGCATGATTTTTTTGCTTCTCAGATTCTTTTACGGGAGGATATTCATCCTCATTTTTATTGATTTCATTTTCAATAATCGGCATATTAATTTTCCTTTCTTACATACTTGAATTTTATATACGGTTCCCGAGTATGTGCTGCCGTTGTTCACAACAGCACATACTCTCATATTTTCTTCAATAAACATATCCGCACATTCCTTTGCTGCTATCTCCTCTTACCGACCTTGTTCTCAAACTCAAACTCTACCGCAAAGGTTGATTTATTAAGTTTCAGATGTGCGTCAAAGCTTTTACCTGATTTCGCAGTGAATCCCTTGATAATGTCGGTTTTACCCTTAGAAAGAAGCTTTTCAGCTTGTGTCTGACTTATTTCCTTTCCTGCAACGGTTTTCCAGATAACAAAACCGCAGCCGTCCTTACCGCTTTCACAGGAATATGATTTAGGATATGAAACAATCCTTTTTCCGCACTTCGGACAAATGCCTATACTCGGACGGCTAAAATTAAAGGTTGAAGTATCAACTGAAGAATATGTGTTCACAAGATTGCTTGTAAAATCTGTAATGTTACGCATAAAATCATCCGCACTTGCAGAACCCTTTTCTATATTCTGCAATGACGTTTCCCAATCCGCAGTCATTTTAGGGGATTTAATTTCTTCGGGAACAACCTTTATTAGATTTATTCCTTTTTCGGTTGGAAGAATATTCCTGCCATCACGGACAATATATTGACCTTTTACAAGCTTTTCAATAATGCCGGCTCTTGTTGCAGGAGTCCCGAGTCCTTTCTTTTCAACATCAGAACCCTCAACATAGTCATTGTTTCCGGCTGTCTCCATTGCCGAAAGAAGTGTGTCTTCGGTGTACTGTTTCGGAGGTGCCGTAAAGTGTTCGCTTAACTTTGCGGGGACGGAATCGAAAAATTCAACGGTCGGATTTTGGAAAACCTGTTCTTCCGGCTTATCGGAAGATTTAGTTTTCTTAAAATTCTCTTTAACAGCTTTTTCAAGGGTTTTATAACCCTGCTCAATAATCGTTTTTCCGCTTGCGTAAAATTCATGCTGCTCTGAGCAGACGGTTATTTTTACGGATTCGTAAATGTGCGGTTCGGCGGCAGCAAGAAGAAGCCTTCCGGCAATCAGAGCAAGAACATTACGTTCTCCGTCCGGCAATGCTGCTATATTTGCACTTATAATTTCCTGAGTGGGTATAATCGCATGGTGATCAGATACCTTGGCAT
Organism: uncultured Clostridia bacterium; assembly: GCA_947585965.1. Lineage (GTDB taxonomy): Bacteria > Bacillota > Clostridia > Oscillospirales > Acutalibacteraceae > UBA1213. Next base: position 1,330 of record CANPXK010000182.1, on the reverse strand, counting down.
TGTTTATACAGCGTTTAACATTGGGATTTTTTACATAGCCTGAAAAAATACTAAAGCACTGACAAACCTTGTCAATCGTATCAAGAGCTGTCTGTTCCATATCATCGGTTATATATTGACTGTCCGTGCGAGGATATGTAACAAGCTTCTGTTCATATAAAGACTGTGTATAATCAAGAGTCTGTTGAGCGGTATAGCCGCACATACGGTTCGCTTCTCTTTGCAGGGTTGTAAGGTCATAAAGCTTCGGCGGATTAGAAGTTTTCTTGTCACGCTGAATATTTGTAATAACCGCTTGTTTACCGTTGCAGATTGCATATAGGTCATAGGCAGTTTTATAATCATCAATCCGAGCTGATGAAGCGATAAAATAACCGCAGTCCAGATCTACCGTATAGAATTTTTCCTTAATAAAATTGGTTACCTTAAAATTTCTGTCAACAACCATTGCCAAAAGCGGAGTCTGAACTCTGCCAATATTCAAATGACTTCTGTATCTTACTGAAAACAGTCGTGTGGCATTCATGCCGATAAGCCAGTCAGCTTTTGCTCTGGCAAGTCCGGCAGCGAACAGGTTATCATAGTCACTGTCAGGTTTGAGATTGGAAAATGCCTGTTTTATAGCACTTTCTTCAAGCGATGATGTCCACAAACGTTTGACAGGCTTATGGCAATTTGCGTAATTGTAAACATATCTGAAAATACATTCACCCTCACGTCCTGCATCCGTTGCACATACTATTTCGGTAACGTCCGTACGGAACATCAATTCTTTAAGTATGTCAAACTGTGATTTTGTAGATGTGTCAATCTCAAATTGCCACTCAGTGGGCATTATGGGAAGATTTTCAAACTTCCATGGCTTTTCCGCATACCTCGTCCCGTAAGCTTCGGGATTGGCAAGATGAATCAGATGTCCAACGCACCAAGAAATTATGTACTTATCGTTCTGCATATAACCGCCCTTGTTTTCGGAAACTCCGAGTACGGCGGCAATAGACCTTGCAACCGAAGGTTTTTCAGCTATTACCAGTATCATTTTGTAATCCTCCTCTTTTTTTGTTGATAGATTCCTTCATTATCCCACACGTCTTCATCCTCATCCATACCATTTCTAAAAATACTATTCAGATCCTGAAAGCTATGATTCAATTGATCAATACCATTTTTACATTTTGAAATCAATTTAATAATGACAATTCCGATAATAGCTACAGAAGATATGGAAGAAACCGCAACAATCAACTTATTGTTTATTTTCATTTTGTTTTCTCCTCATCTTCATTTATTTCTTCGTCATCATCGTATTCGTCTAAATCATCGGCAAATT
>CANPXK010000181.1 GCA_947585965.1 uncultured Clostridia bacterium | reverse complement strand
CCGCTCCGCAAGCGGGGAGCCCCCGCAGGCAAGTCGCGCCTCGCTCACTGCGTTCGCTCTGATTTATTGACGGTATGGTGCGTTCACGCGGCGGTAGTTTGCCTGTCGGTGTGCGGCAGAATGTGTCGTGAGCGGCGGCACGCCGCCGCTCCGCAAGCGGGGAGCCCCCGCAGGCAAGTCGCGCCTCGCTCACTGCGTTCGCTCTGATTTATTGACGGTATGTGCGTTCACGCGGCGGTAGTTTGCCTGTCGGTGTGCGGCAGAATGTGTCGTGAAAGCCTCTTGTGAGGCTTTCCGTATCCGCAAATGACAAACTTATCGCTTGTTCATCGAGTAAATTTATGGTCGAGCCATAGATTAATTTACCTGAGTAAATTAGTTACGAACTGACGGCGGCGGCTCGCCGCCGGCACGCCGCCGCTACAACAATAAGGGGAATATTATGTCGTTTAAGAAAAGAAATTATACAGTCGCGGAAGTATCAAAAAAGGCAGAGGAAAGTCTGCTTAAGGGACACCCTTGGATATACGATACAGAAGTCCGCTCCATAGACAGCAGCCCGAACGACGGGGATATAGTCGATGTCATAAACCGCAAGGGAAGATTTATCGGTTCGGGATTTTATAACAGCAATTCCAAAATACGCATAAGACTTATTTCAAAAAATGCAAACGATAAATTTGACAGTGCATTTTTTGAGAGAAGAATAAAATATGCATGGAAATACAGAAAAACAGTTATGGGCAATGACCTCAACTGCTGTCGTATTATTTTCGGGGAAGCTGATACCTTCCCCGGACTTACAGTTGATAAATTCAATGATATACTCGTAACACAGACGCTTTCCCTCGGAATTGAGAAACGCAAGGATATGATTTTCCCGCTTCTTTATAAGGTACTTAGCGAGGACGGATATAATATAAAGGGGATATTTGAAAGAAATGATGTCCGTGTGCGTGAGCTTGAGGGCATGGAGCAAGGCAAGGGTTTTTATCCGCTTGAGGGTATTCCTGTTCCCGAAAGCACCTCTGTTATAATCACGGAAAACGGAATCAGGTATAATGTGGATTTTGAGAACGGACAGAAAACCGGTTTTTTCCTTGACCAGAAATATAACCGTCTTGCAGTTTCAAGAATCGCCAAGGGCAGAAAGGTTCTTGACTGCTTTACTCATACAGGTTCATTTGCACTTAATGCGGCACTCGGTGGTGCTGAAAGGGTTTGTGCCGTGGATATTTCCGAGGACGCCGTTAATATGGCAAAAATAAATGCCGGAATGAATAATCTTTCCGACAGAATAAGCTTTGTATGTGAAAATGTTTTTGACCTGTTATCTTCGCTGACAGGCAGGGAGGGCTATGACTTTATCATACTTGACCCGCCTGCATTTACAAAATCAAGGGCAACTATTGAATCCGCCTACCGTGGATATAAGGAAATAAATCTTCGGGCAATGAAGCTTCTGCCAATGGGCGGCTATCTTGCGACCTGTTCATGTTCGCATTTCATGTCCGAGGGACTGTTTGAAAAAATGCTCAGAGAAGCGGCACTTGATGCTCATGTTTCACTGAGAAGAATAGAATACAGACAGCAATCCCCCGACCACCCTGTTCTGTATAATGTACCCGAAACAGAATACCTCAAATTCTATCTCTTTCAGGTAGTATAATCTTGATGCCCACAAACAATAGTCGGCAGTGCCAAACCTCTCATCACCTGTATTAATCCTATGACTTGAACCCCTTTTTACAGATATGACAACAGCCTGTCATGTGATTTTTACAATCATCCAAAGGTATCTCTTCCCATAAATCAGACACACACCTCTCCCATATCATTCTTATTTTTTCTGTTTTAAATAATAGCATTTTTTATAACCGACGTCAAACCGAAAGGAGCGATATAATTGATTTATTTTACATCAGACCTGCACTTTTATCATGATAATATAATAAAGCACACCGGAAGACCGTTTCCAAATTCGGAAATTATGAATAAAAGGCTTATAGCCAATTGGAATAATAAGGTTAATGCAAATGACGAGGTATATATTTTAGGGGATCTTACCATGAAAAGTCCCAAGTATGCAGAGGAAATTCTGTCACAGCTCAAAGGAACAAAACACCTGATAAGGGGCAACCACGACCGCTTTGTCAGATCTCCCTCATTTAACAGACATCTTTTTAAGTCCGTCAGTGATTATAAAACCATAACCTATAATTCAACATATTTTATACTTTGCCATTATCCGTTTCTTGAATGGGACGGCTTCTATAGAGGAGGGTTTCATCTTCACGGGCATCAACATAATAAGGCAGACTATAATTATGTAAATAAGAAAAACGGAATACGCAGGTATGATGTCGGCGTAGATGCAAATAATTTTTTTCCCGTAAGTATTGAAGAAATAATACGGTTTTTCTTATAACAAATCAGGGCGGTATATATCTGTCTATGGTTATGATAAATTTTTATGGGATTCATTTTATAAATATGGAAGGAAGATAATGTGAAAAATAAGTTTAAATTAACGATATCCGTTATATTGTCAATGATTATAATGGTTACCGCAGCCTGCATATTGGAAATAACAGCCGCTGCGGTAAATTTTTCCGCCAATAATATCAGTACAAATTTAGTTTCATCGGCAGTACAAACAAATGTAACCTCCGTTAAGCTTAACATGGATACCGCCTCGAGAGGCATCGGCGATACTTATCAGCTAAAGGCTGATATTTCGCCAAAGGGCGTAAGTACCTCCCTTACATGGTCGAGCAGTAATTCCGGCATTGTAAGCGTAGACAGCAACGGTAAAATAACGCCGAAAAAGGTCGGCACTGCTGTTATCACAGTAAAAACAAGCAACGGAAAAACGGCGAAATGTACGGTCAGGGTTAAAAATGCACCGAATTCGGTAAAGCTGAACATAAGCAGTACTACAAGAGGAATAGGAGATACATATCAACTCAAAACAACCATTACAAAAAATACACAAACAACATTCAGGTGGTCGAGCAGTAATTCCGG
>CANPXK010000180.1 GCA_947585965.1 uncultured Clostridia bacterium | reverse complement strand
GAAGGTATTTTTTACTACCATAACAGAGAGAGTGCGGATAAAAACAAGGACAGGAACAAGCCGTTACCGAAAAAAATTTAAAAATTTTTAAAAAAGGCTTGATTTTTTCTGAATTATAGCATATAATATCCTTGGAGAGTGAGGCTGGTCGTTACCTAAAGAAAGGTTTGATAGCCTCACCGGTACATATTCCATTTGAGAATATGTAAAGCTGTGATGTGTATTGCTGTATCGGACGCAGTGGTGCATTGAGCTTTCAGGAGGGGTTGTGCAGTGTTACCTCAATCCGATGTAGGTTTTACCGAACGAAAATGCTCCAAAAGCCACCTTGTTTTAAGGTGGCTTTTGTTTATGGGAGTGGTAATATGGATGAAATACAAAAAGCGGCAAGGGCATTTGAGAGATTACTTAATTTAAATACGTCTTATAAAATAATAGCGGGAAAAAAAGGTAAACTATATACTGTTAATTTATTTTTTGAAAAATCAAATTTTTTCCATTTGGCAGGATTACATTATCTTAAAGATCTTCCCGATGTTATAAAATCTAAAAGGGAAGATGTTTTTGATAACATAATCAATGGGCAAATTACTGATAATTATCTATCTAAAAGTACAGAATATGTTAAAATTAAAGATAGAATAACATCCCTGTCAAACTTGGAGGGGATTATTGATAGTGATAAAGTTATATTCAAATTTTATTCCAAATTCAATTTTAGATCAGTCATAGAAGCCGATTATTTATTATGCTCAAGAGTAGGAATAAAAGATGTTTACATTTTTTTGGATAAAGATAAATTAAGCGAAACTCATTTTTGCCGTTCTTTCTTCCCTAAAGAAAAACACGATTATACAGCCCGGCAGTCACAACTATCCATGTTATATAAAGAAAAAATAACATTATGCAAAAGAGAAATACAATTAGATAAGCTCTATGCCTATCAAACCATATCTAAATCAGAGGCTGAATTTTTGCAGAAACAGAATGTTAATTTTGAAATATTGAAAGAAAATGCAGATAGCTGTGACATACGATATTATAAAAAAGACCGTACGCAAATTATTGAACTGTTAGAACAGTTTCGTGCAGAAAAAACTAAATCTATACCATCTCCTAATCTGCATCAAATTAGGAAGTTTGAGATTGTTGAACAAGCAGGGGGAGTTGCCGCCATCAACGAAAGGCGACCGTTAGCTATAGCAACATCACGTCCTCCGTTCTGGCAGGAAATATTGAAACAAATAAAGTCTGTGTTTAAAAGGTTATTTGTTGTACCGTTGAAACCGCAATCAAAAAAAATAACTACTTCCCGTAAACATTCATCTACAGTGCAGAAACAACATTCTAAATCAAAGTCCAAAACTTCGCACCAAGAAAAACCTTTTACACAAATAAAAGGTAAAACAATATCAGAAAAAAGTTGCGAAAAACCTGAACAGGTTTCCCGAACAGGCAGTATTTTCAGTCCGGAACAAATTACCAAAAATGCCGCCAAGATATCGGAAAAACATGACATAAGCCGCAGTGCGGATAAAAGCAAAGGCAGGAATAATCCTGACCGATGAAAGACATTCCCCCTATACCAAGCTCGTTGAGAGGTATAGGGGGTTCTTGCTGCTAAATTTTGTATGGAGGTTTTAGCTGCCATAAAGGATGGATCTTGACATTTCTTCGGCAGTAAAACGATTGTTACGTTCAAGTGCATAATACTTATCGGTATCTCCGAGTCTGAGGGCAAGCTCCATTTCCTTATCAGCCTTACAAAGCTCCTCTGTCTGCTTATCAACAGCTTTCTTATACTTACGTACCGTGCGAATAACATATCTGTACAGGCGGCACTCGTTAAGCAGCTGCTGAAGGAGCTCAGGCTCGTTGTACATCAGATGATTGGCAAGAAGTCCGGCTTCGAGTATAAATGTTCTCTGTGAATATTCCCTATCCCTCTTATTCCAGTAATAGTACCTGTACATCTTCTGCCCGGGTTCGTTGATACACTCCTCTATGTAGCACATCGCAAAAATACTATTAGCCATTGTCTTGCTGTAAACTTTATTATTTGCCATTATTATCCTCTCTCTTTCTCTTATTCAGCATGACAATTATAACTATAATGCCGGCAATGATTAGAATGCCAATTATAATTAGAACTGTCTGCATTGCGTTATTGTTATTCGGCTCAACTTCTTCAGCACTCACGGTCTGATCCGCAACCGCTTCTTCCGTTGCCGGACTGTCAGTACTCTCAGATACAGTGCTGTCTGTTGCAGGAACATCTGCCGGAGAAGATGATACCTCAGTATTGCTATCAGGACTTTCTGATGCGGGTTCGTCTACAGGAGAAGATCCGGGGCTGTCCGGCATAGCCGGCGTAGAGCCGGGGTAATCCGGCTGTGGTTCAGCTGATACCGTTCCTCCGGAATTGCTTGTTGTACTCACCATACTCGACTGTTCGGTAGGTTTGGAAGATGTCGTTGTGCTTGAGGTTTCATTGTCCGAATGATATACATCTACAGTTCTTACCGTCTTGCCGTCTTCATCTTTACATACCCATTCATCAGTATTACTAACATACGCCCAATACAATTTTTCATCAGGATTATCCTTATCATACTGTATGTATCCATCACCATACTCTTCTATTGTTATTGTACCATTAGGATTTTTTGCTTGCATCCATTTCAAAAAATCGTTATACGCATCCTCGTCATTGTAATTAGAATCTGGAATTTCAAGTTCGGATAAAAAATCTTTCAATTCTGCGTACGTAAGCGATATAGCAAAACTATCTTTGTCTTGCGAATAATCCGATACATATGTTATCTGCCTCCACAAATATTCTTCAATTTGTTCATCTGTCTTGTTATAAAGTCTTTCATATGTATATGCAGAAACCGTCATAATCGAAGCCGAAAGGCATATAGACATGGCAACAATAAGACCTACAAGTTTTTTAAAAATTTTCATAAAAAATCCTCCTAAATATGTAAAAAATTGGTGATTTTATTTTAACATAAAAAACATATTTATTCAACACTTTTATCAAAATAAAGTTGTAACGCTTTTTCAACAATATAGGTTATCTGCTCTTT
>CANPXK010000179.1 GCA_947585965.1 uncultured Clostridia bacterium | reverse complement strand
CCCGTAAGTCCCGGATTATAGCGATATACCCGCTGATTATAATACAGCCTTATCGGATGTCGTTCATTCATAAGTCGGGTTGTTACCATTCTTGCTATCGGTAGTGTGGAGTCGGGACGCATAACCATAAGTCTTCCCTTGGAATCGCTCATTTTGAACATACTTTCCATTGGTATCCCCGATATTTCCTCCGAAAACAGATCATAAAACTCTATCCCCGGCGTCAGAACCTCATGGAAACCTCTGTGTGAAAAAACACTTCCGAGAATGGAAGAAACCGTCCTGTTTGCAAGACATTCCTCAAACAGAAGATCCTTTGTACCTTCGGGTGTAATTCTGAAATAATCCTTCATATAAACGTACCTCATACAATTCTTTCTTTATGCTTTACATCGCTTTATTACAGTAAAGTAATAATGCAATAGCATAATAATGTAATAATAAGATAACATATTATAGTATTCTTGTCAAGTACGTATTCGATTTTTCGGTATTTATGTAAAAAAGCTTAGATTTATCCTTTATTCTACTGTCATTATTGTATATTTTTATGCAGTATATACTGTATCGGACATAATTTTTTAATTGGCTTTTTAAATAAAAAATGACCGCAGGCAGGTCAATTTTCCCTGTTTACGGTCGTCGGATATTTATCAAAATATAATTTTATTCACTTGAAAATACCGGCAAATTTACTGTTTTCGATAATTACATACATATCATAGCCGACATAGTTACGGATATCTGTTAATATGATTTTTCGATTCAATAACCTTAATAGGGATATATATGTACATTCCGATACTTTGCAGAAAAATATACATGATCTCCTTTATTTATTTCGCGAGTATCTCCGGGGATTTCTACCATATCAAGCCAACCATCTGCAAAACGTATATAGTATACATCCTCATCTATATCTTCACATATCCCATGGAAATGTACAGTGTCATCTATACCCCATATTTCCACATATATCTCCTCTTGGTGTTCAGTTACAATCTGTTTATCAAATTTTTCAAATGATAATTCGACAGAATACGCATTTAGCAAAACAGGGCTTTCTTCGTATTTCCAAATACCTTTTATTATTCCTATTTCTGTAATACCATATATGACCGTATTTTCATTATCATTTTGAATACTACTCACAATCAATCTCATTTTGCCGTGTCCTTCAACAAATTATCATTTATTTAATATCCATCTTGACGGTGGTTCATTCATTTTCCCGGCATCCCTGTTCGATTTATATTAAATCATAAACTTGCTCAAAAATAATTGCATTATCGAGTCTTTCGGCATAAGATACTATTTTTCTTCTTAATACGATATCATTAACGCTTTCTATAGCCTCTTTTTCAACATATATTTCTCTTATGTCCGATATATGTATCCTGCCGACCGTAGATTTTCCGGGAATAGCATCAAGGTAAATACCGGAATATAAATTTATTACAGCCAATTCGCCGAACATAATTTCTGCTTTAACTTTATTATAAACATCAAAATTAAACCGGCTGTTATCATTCGTACACACTCTTGTATAATATGCTTTACCGTCTATAAGTATTGTTATCAAAAATGAAGATGGGAAAAACTTACCTGTAAAATACTTACTGTACATTATCATATTGCCTTCTGCAATTAACATACCCTCATCTCCCGAAATAGTTACTTATACACAAGACTGCAAATCATAACAGTAATATATTTCCTCCGTCGAAAATCACGCTATACACTATATTCACATCTTTTGCACATATAAAATGCTCCTCGTCCTATGATAATTTAACCAATTATGCCATAAAAACTGCTTTCCATGAATATACCTGTCTGCGGTCAAGAATGACTTTTATAATTTTCCTTTGTTTCCAGCCATACGGCTGCTCGGTTAAGCTTTTTATGACATACCGGGCAATCAAGAAAAGAAATATTTTTAATCTTGTTTAATATTTTAAATTCATTGTCAAGCGTTTCATACAACGAAATTATCAATAATCTTCTTCTTCATCTTCCTCTGCAGCTTCTTCTAACCATGATACTAAAGCATCTTTAGGATTTAATCGAATTGCACGCTCTGTATTGGAATAATCGGGCGGCATAAATTCGGCATTGATAACAATTTTCTTTCGATCTTCTCCCGTCCCGAAAAGTCCTTTTTTGTCAAGATTTGATAATGCTTTTTCCATGGAATTTATTCTAATACTTATCTCTTTATCATACTCAATATCATCGTCAATATCTGCTACACATGGTCTTTTCTGAAATACCTCATCTAACTCCGACAAAAATTCCTCACCAAACATACAGTATGGAGAGTCCGCATAAGACCATTTTAAATCTTCCTTATCCTCATCATTTTCGGATATCCTATCCAGAGCTTCCCAAGACCAAGCAGATAATATAGGCCTTTCGGCTTCACCTGAAGTAATAAGGGAACAGTAGTAAAAATTCTCTTTATGCTCTTCAAAAAGTTTTATCACTGCTTTCTCGACAGCATTCTCAATCTTTTCAGTCAAAACACTGTCAAAGTTTTCCTCTTTTAAACCCATTTTATAATATCTCCCTTCCAATATAACGTTATTTTTCTTTGCGTTGGAAATATCGGAACTTTTATGTCCAATTTTTTCAACATCATACAGTCTATCATAAACTTTAACGGTCACGGTAGTGATGTCAGCAAGGGAACGGAAATGTTGAAACCTGCGAATATGACACCGTACGTCAGCTTGATAGAGCAACATGATTTGAGGGACGGTAGATACGATAGCCAAAATAACCGTATCTCACAGATTGTTGACGGCAAATCGGTAACTGCAAAAAATCTCCGTAAAGGCGATGATTGTTCGGTCAAATCAGCTTCGTTACACGTCCATTTTTATTATACTCATGTGTAATTATACTGTCAAGCGGGTCTACTTTTGTTTTGTTAAATTGTCCATATTATCATACACATATTTGTAAGTATTGACAATATTATCCGTTTTGTTTATCAGATGCAATGATTTGTTATATTTATTACTGAAATGAAAACCCGATTAAACAGACGAATAAATTTGAAGATGTTACAGTACATGAATACTATGCAGATGTAGAAAATATTAAGACTATTTAATACGCCTTAGTATCAGGTTTCTGTTCGTCAGGCTACG
>CANPXK010000178.1 GCA_947585965.1 uncultured Clostridia bacterium | reverse complement strand
AATCAAAAGGAAGTTATGACAATTCTGCAACAGATACTTGCGGAAGTGTATAACACCGAAGAACATACGTTTAAATCCTTGGAAAGAAAAATTGATAGGCTTACAGAAAAAATAGAAAGGCTTGAAAAATATGGCGGTGGTTGAGCCGATAAGAAAACCAATTAAGGCACATCAGTACGTTTATGATTCAATATCATATGTCCTTTCACCGGAAAACCGTAACGGTGATGAAAAATGCTTTCGGGCAACTTGTCTTAATTGCGTAAACGACGGAGCGGACGGTTTGTCAAAACAATTTTATGAAACTCGACGTGCTTTTAATAAAGATGATAAGATTCTTGCACACCACTATGTACAGAGCTTTTCTCCAAATGAAAAGGTTACTCCGGAGCTTGTACATAAAATAGGTGTAGAGCTTGCAGAAAAGATTGCTCCCGGCTTTCAGGTAATTGTATCAACCCATGTTGATAAAGATCATATACATAACCATTTCATAATAAATTCCGTTTCCATGGGAACAGGTTTGAAGTGGAAAGGCAATAAAACTACACTTGAAAAAATAATGCGTCCCGAAAGCGATAAGCTGTGTAAAAAGTACGGTCTGACAATAATTGATCATACATCCGGTCTTGACGGGATAGATCAGGCTACGCAGAAATTAGCGGAGCAAGGGAAATCGTGGAAGGTTGAATTATGTCATGCCCTTGACGAAGCTGTCAAGATCTGCAACAGCAAGGAAGAATTTGTTAATTCCATGAAAAATAAAAAATTTGAGATAACACGATACGGCGATAAAGATATAACATTTAAGAAAATCGGAGAAAAGAAAGGAATAAGGGCAAGTAAGTTAGCAAGACAATTTGGCGATTGTTATACAAAGGAAAATCTTGAAAAGCTGATGGGATTTTATAAACCTCCGAAAAAATCCGAAAATCCTGTTACAGCTAAATCTCCGATGCCGCAAAAACCTGTTATCGGAGAATTTGAAAAATACGAAAAATATTATTTCAAGAATAATCCTCCTCTTGCAAAAAAAGAGGAAGCAAGGATTTTTCAGAAATTTATCAAAAATTCCTCCAATCCATTTTTTCTTCTGCTGTTAATTATAATGAAATTGCTGATCCGCAAAAACCGTAAGACAAGGCTTGATAAAAAATACCGTTCACTGCATAGCCGTTGTAAAAAACAAAAAGCCTATCGAACAAAAAAGACCGATTTGAAAGAGCTGCTTGAAAAGTATGAACAAAATCCGACAACAGCCGGAAACATTCCGTATAAAAATCTTGTTTCGGCACATGGAGAAAATTATCGTGTTCGACTTGCCCTTTCGGCTGTCCCGAAATTGTATGTTTATCCTTTTTTCTTTTCTGCAAAGTTATATAATGATTATGCACTTGTAACAATTAAAGAAAAGGACAAGAAACTTCTTCAAAAAGCAATGGAGCTTGAAGATATATCAATACTTGAAAAGCATAACGAACATTATACCGCAAAATCAGATTATCTCGACTTGAAAAAACGAGCCGAACAGCTTGGGGTTAAAGTGGAGTTTTTAATGCTGCATCAGCCGGAAAAGCTTGAAAAGCTAAAAAAAGAAAAGGAACGATTTGTTGCAATTCCTACAAAGGACGGAAAAATCCGTTTAGCATTCCTTCCGCAGAATAAGGATTACATTCTTCATGCACTGTACCCCGATAGATATAAAAACAATAATAATCTTTTTTCTGTCGGCAGAAATTCAAAAGTTAATACAAATCTAAAGAAAGAAGCTATGCTCGGCGGTCAGGTAATGCGTTACCGGGAACTGTCTAAAGAGGAGGTTGAGAAGATATATAATTCTTCAGACAACAAAGAAATGTTTGCTGTATTCAGTAAGAATGCAAAGGGTGAAAGTCTTAATGGTAAATATCAAATTGCTTATAAATCGGGCGATGAGGATAAAATTAATGAAGCTCTGGAGGAAAAAACACCAAAGAGAAAAATTTAATTTTTCCTATAAAAACATTGACTTCAACGGTTTAAAGTGCTAAAATAATAGTGAAGGAGGACAAGACATGGCGATAAAATATCGTGAAGCCGAAGAATTAAGGTTATCAACAAGAAAAGAGCTGACGGCAACGGCGGAAAATTGGATGCATTTTCTTAAAACAGCGTCAAATACCTACAAGTACAGATATGAGGATCAGCTGATGATTTCCGCACAGTTTCCGAATGCAACGGCTGTAGCGGCTTTTGATGTATGGTCTGACCGTTTCGGGCGAAAAATACGCAAAGGAGAAAAAGGTATAGGTCTGATTGATGATAGCGGCAGCCGTCCGAAGATGAAATATGTTTTTGATATTTCGCAGAGTGAGCAATCCCGTGATGTTCCACAGCCGTATATCTGGGAGTTGAGGGAAGAATTTCATAACGAAGCAGCTTTGTATCTTGCCGGTGACTCATCGGTGTCGATTGAACAGGCTGTTTCCGATTATTGCGAAAGTATGACTGACAGCCTGATTGACGGATACGAATACGATTTACTTGCAGAAGCATTAAACAGTGCCATACTTGGTGAAGTTAATGAAACCTCAATCAAAGAGGATTTTCGCAGGGTGGTTTTGGAGAGCGTTAAATATATGGCACTTTCTCGCTGCGGGCTTGATACCTCACTTGTCGATGAAGAAGTATTTGATAATCTTTACAGCTTTTCCGAGTTGCAGATAACGGACATTATTGGCAATTCCATAAGCGATATATCCGAGCAGATTTTGAGAGAAATTGAGAACACAGTCAAGATAATTGAAAGGAGAAGTAAGAATGAGCGTAACAATGAAAACAAAAATGATAGACGGAGTGCCGCATATATTGGACGAGGAGAGTATGACATACTTTCCGACAATAAAGGAGGACAAACAGACAGGTTTGACATATACTCTCGATCCGGAAACGTTCGTATACATTCCGAACATGAGCGTGACATCGGACGAAAGGAACGTAGGTTGGTGGGGACTGAAAAGGAAGAAATTCCTGAAAGAAAACAAGCCGGTACTGTATATGCAGATGTTCGACGACCATACTCTGACGGATCATCTGATAGAGGTGGACGAAGCAGCGGAGAGAATGAGAGACAAGCTCGAAGTTCAGATGATGGAACAGGAGGGAGTGACGGAAAAGCTCAAAGCCGAGGATGGTATGAAGTGGGTGCAGGCTATGAACAACATTCGCAACCGAGCCGCCGA
>CANPXK010000177.1 GCA_947585965.1 uncultured Clostridia bacterium | reverse complement strand
CACTTATCCAGACCTGCTTGGAGTTATTTTACCATTTTCAAATTATTATTTGAAGTCGCTGGAGGATTGAGGGGATATTTATTTTATCATACTGATTGAGATATATGTGTGTCTTTTTTGCATTTAATTTAAAATATAACAAAATGATCTTAATTAAATCGTCGAAAATCGGTTGAATTGGGATTTCCTATGTGTTATAATTTACAAAAATATTCCTTTGAGTGCAGATACCGAATATAAAAAACTGTGTTGGTTTTTAATTGGGAAGGTAGATTAGAGTGAAAGAAACAATAAAGACAATATGCAGACTAACAGAAGAGGATAAGAAATATATCAGGTCAAAGTATTTAAATATTATACCGCCTGATGATTTTGAATATAAATATAACGATGACGGTACAGTAACAATAACAAAATATGTAGGAATTTCAATCGAGGTAAATATTCCACCTAAAATAGAGGGTTGCGTTGTTACAAATATTGGTGAGGATACATTTGAAGGGTGTGGCAAAATTATAACTATAACAATCCCAGACAGTGTTACTTCAATAGGACAAGGTGCTTTTCGTGGTTGTAGCAGCCTTACAAACATAATAATCCCTGACAGTGTTACTTATATAGGATACGGTGCTTTCTATGGCTGCAGCAGTCTTACAAACATAACTATCCCGGACAGTGTTGTGATTGTTCATGGTGGAGCATTTGATGGTTGTTCAAAACTTATAGATATTTCAGTAGATACAAATAACAAAGTGTATTTTTCAATAGACGGAGTATTGTTTAGTAAAATCAAAAAAGAATTGATTCGTTGCCCGGAAGGAAAAAAGGGTGTGTATATTATACCATATAGTATTAAGAGTATAGGTTGCCATTCATTCAGAGATTGTTTAAATCTTGTCAAAATAGTTATACCTGATAGTGTTGAGAGTATAGATTATGGTTCATTTAGTGATTGTTCAAATCTTCTTGAAATAACTATACCTGACAGCGTTAAGAGTATAGACCCATTGGCTTTTATTTTATGTTCAAATCTTACAAAAGTGTTTATTCCGAATCATGTTAAGAGTATTGGCTATGAAACATTTGAAGGTTGTTGTAATCTTGAAAGTGTAGTTGTAATTAATAGATATACCAAAATAGGTAGAGATGCATTTAATGCATGTAATAAGCTTGTTTTGTATGGAAAGAAAAATTCTAAAGTACAAAGATATGCCAAAAAAAATAATATTAAATTTAAAATAATATAAAAATAAAAGGGTGATTTTGATATGAAGCGAACAATAAAAACAATTTGCAGACTGACGGAAGAGGATAAAAAATATATTAAGTTAAAGTATATGGAGTATTTTTCCGGTATAAGTTTAAGTGATTACCTGAAAAAATATGGAGAAAAAATAAGCTTTGCTGAGGCAGAGTGGATATTATTTCCCATAATGGATGTGTTATCATCACTTCACGAAAAAGGGATAATACATGGGGGTGTTTGTCCTGATAATATATTTATAGCAGCAGATGGAACAATTAAGCTGATTGATTTTTGTGAGTTGAGATATGGTTATGTTAATAAAACTCATAATCCGGATGTTTATTCCCTCGCAGCAACATTTTACAGGGTAATAACAGGACATATTCCTCCAAATCCGACAGATCAAATTAAAGGAGAAAGTCTGATAATTCACGATGTGAATATTATCCCTGAAGCAGAAAAAGTACTGTTCAAGGCTTTGGAGGTAATTCCTACTGACCGTTTTGAAAGTATGTCGGACTTTAAGGCAGCATTAATTGCCTGTGGAATTCCTGCGGAGATTCCGGTTGGAATTTATGATATGACACAGAGTACACATGAAGGCAATAACGATTATGTTTTGGAGGTAAAAGAAGAAGAATCTTCAATCACCGGGTCTGCCGGAGAAAAAATTGAAAAGTCTGAGGATGCGGTTACCTTAACGAAAAAAGATTCTGTTGAAAATAAGAAAAAGCATATAAACAGAATTTTTCAATATAGCATAGCAGCATTGGTTATTGTTATAATTTCAATTGTGGTAAGTCAAACGATATTCGGCAACTCCGTACAAACCGACAAACAAATTATATCAACAAATCAAGATACATCACCAAGTCAAATCAGCAATGAGCAACCATATTCAAGCAGTGATTCTGAGTATAAATATACAGTATTAAACAATAAAGTTACCATAGATAAATATGTTGGCAATGACCTAATTGTGGAAATCCCGTCGATGATTGATGGAAATCCTGTTACGACAATAGGTGTTGAAGCTTTTTATAGACTTACTGACATTGAAAGTATAGAAATCCCTGACGGTGTCACTTCAATAGGAAAATGGACTTTCAGTGATTGTAGCAGTCTTGGAAGTATAACAATACCGGACAGTGTTACTTCAATAGGACGCAATGCTTTCAGAGGTTGCAGCAGTCTTACAAACATAACAATTCCTGACAGTGTTACTTTAATAGGAGACAGTGCTTTTTATGGTTGTAGCAGTCTTGAAAGCATAGCAATACCGAACAGTGTTACTTCTATAGAATTCTGCACTTTTTATGGCTGTAGTAGCCTTACAAACATAATAATTCCGGACAGTGTTACTTATATAGGATACGATGCTTTCTGTGACTGTAGCAGTCTTACAAGCATAACAATTCCAGACAGTGTTACTTCGATAGGAGGTGGCGCTTTCAGTAGCTGCACAAGTCTTACAAGCATAGCAATCCCTGACGGTGTTACTTTAATAGGAGACAGTGCTTTTTATCGTTGTAGCAGTCTTACAAACATAACAATTCCAGACAGTGTTACTTTAATAGGAAGCAGTGCTTTTTATGGTTGCTCGAATCTCGAAAAAATTCACATAAAAGGAAAAAGCTCGCAGCCTGACTCATGGTCGGATATGTGGCTATCAAATTGCCCTGCTGAAGTAACTTGGGAAACATAATAGAATTATAATATCATTCCTATAAATTTGAATGAGGAAAACAAAAAGGGTTGTTATAATTAAATATTTTACAAGTGAACCATTGTAAGGACATTCCTAATACTCGTTCATTTTTCCTTTGAGGGAGGTATTATAGGTTTTTCTATTTTTCATTATATAAAAAACCGTGTTATTTTTTAATGGAAAAGGTTGATTAGAGTGAAAGAGACAATAAAGACAATATGCAGACTGACAGAAATGGATAAGAAATGTATCAAGAAAAAATATTTTAGCATCACGCCACA
>CANPXK010000176.1 GCA_947585965.1 uncultured Clostridia bacterium | reverse complement strand
CTTGTGGCGGCAAATATATACCGTGAAGCACAGGAAGACACACGTGCATTCAGGCATGATATAAAAAATAATCTTAGCATTATTTCAGAATTGATGAATAAAGGGAAATATGCGGAAGCGGAAGCATATATAAATGAGCTTTGCGGTAAAATAACGTCATTATCTCCAAGAATAGTAACAGGGGATGAAATGTTGGATTCTATTATTACGTCAAAGCTCTCGGAAATTGACGGAAACGGTGTAAAACTGACAATAAGCGGTGTTATAGACGGGGGACTTGAATGGAAAGCGATAGATATATGTGCTGTATTTGCAAATCTTCTTGACAATGCACTTGAAGCTTGTAAAAAAATACCTGAGATCGATAAACGGTATATTAATATTCAATTCAGGCAAACAGATTTACAGAGAATAATTAATATAAGCAACAGTATAGAAAATGAGGTTAATTGTGTAGAACTAAATGAGGTAGAAAAATATACGTCTAAGGAGGATAAAAACAATCACGGATACGGACTGAAAAATATACGTGCCGCTCTTGATAAATACGGTGCTGTCATGCAGATAAGCAGTGACAGCACAGAATATATGACATCCATTATGATAATGAAGCAGCCGGCGCGGTGATGTTAAATTAAATAATTAAAAACGGTTATCTGATAGGCTTAAAAGCTTACAGATAACCGTTTTTTTGCAATTCACGACATACGGAATACATTTCACGACAATTTTTACATTTTTTTGAAAAAATGTATTATTATTATTCAAGTCCGAATTGGATGATGTTTGATTTGGGAGGTGGTTATATATGTCTATCCTATACTGTAAGAGATGCGGAAATCAGATGAGCAGTCGTGCGGGTTTCTGTGTTTCATGCGGTATGCCGATAACCGGGGATTGCGAATCTGATATTTCAAAAGACGATGTAACCCCCAAAAAAACAGAAAGCAATAAGTCGGGAATTAACAAAGTTAATGTACCCGAAAAATGGAGGAGTTTATTATGGCATTGATTCAATGTATTGAATGTGGAAAAGAAATAAGCAGCAGGGCAGAACATTGTCCGTATTGCGGAATACCGCTTAAGGTGATGATCGGTTCACCTATGCCCCAACCGGAGCAGCAAATTGTTTTGACTAAGCAGAGTGCTCCGCAGCCGGAAGAGTCGGAACAGCAGTATCAGCAGACACAGCCGAGTCCGCAGCCGGAAGAGTCGGAACAGCAGTATCAGCAGACACAGCCGAGTCCGCAGCCGGAAGAGTCGGTACAGCAATATCCGCAGACACAACCAAGTCCGCAGTCGCAGCCGGAACAGTTTGTACAACAGTATCAGCAGCCACAGCAGGGACAGTTTGTACAACAGTATCAGCAGACACAACCGAGTCCGCAGCCACAGCCGGGGCAGTTTGTACAACAGTATCAGTATACACAGCAGAGGCCTCAACAGAAGCCGGCAAAAAGACCTATATCGTTTACCCAACCGGCAATAACTTTGGTAATATGTACGGTACTTCGGTTAATATGTTCATTTGCAGACGCTACAGACGGTGGCATGGGTGCAATTATTAGTGCTTTAGGTGGGCTTAGCGCGACTGTTGGTTTCTTAGCTTTCCTTTTGATTATTATACGGGCAGTCGAATATGGTTATCGAAAATTAAAAAAATAGGGAGGAATTTTTATGGCATTTATATTTTGCAAGGAATGTGGAAATCAAATAAGTGACAAGGCTGAGCGTTGTCCGTATTGCGGCATGGTCATGTATAATATTCAGCCGCCTCCGACATATGATATGATGACGAGTGATGAGGCAAAGGAAGAAAAGCTCAAAAAACGAAGGCTGATTGGTTTGGTTGTATTTATTTTGGGTTTTATTTTTAGCGTAATAATCGGTAATGTTGATATGGGTGGTGGTGAACTGCAGATGGTTTTGCATGGCATTGTCGAATTTGTGTCCACTGTATTTCTTATAATAAGTATAGTTAGCGAAGTTAAACTGGATAAGCTGAAAAGAGAGAAATATAAATAAAATTATTTGGAGGAATTTAATTATGGCATTGATATATTGCAGGGAATGTGGAAATCAAATCAGCGACAAGGCTGAGCGTTGTCCGTATTGCGGCATGGTCATGTATAATATTCCGCCACCTCCGACATATGATATGATGACGAGTGATGAGGCAAAGGAAGAAAAGCTCAAAAAACGAAGTCTGATTGGTAGGGCTGTATTTATTTTGGGTTTGATTTGTTGGGTAATACTCGGTAATGTTGATATGGATGTTGAACTGCTGATAGTTTTGTATGATATTGACATAATTGTGTTATGTGTATCTTGTGCAATAAGTTTAATTAGCGAACACAAGCTGGATAAACTGAGAAGAAAGAAAAATAAATAAATTTTTTGGAGGACTTTAATTATGGCATTGATATATTGCAGAGAATGTGGAAAACAAATCAGCAACATGGCAGAGAGTTGTCCGCATTGTGGTATGCCCTTGTATAATATTCAGCCGCCTCCGGAATATGATATGATGACAAGTGAGGATGCAAAGGAAAAAAAGCTCAAAAAATGGGGCTGGATTAATACATGTGTGGCTATTTTTAGTATTATTATATTCGTAATAATGATTTGTGTTGACATGGATGATGGACTGCAGCAAGTTTTGATTTGTATCGATCTTATTGCATTTCTTGCATTTGAGGTAATAGAGTATATCACCGAACACAAGCATGATAGCACGGAAAGAAATAAAAACAAATAAAATTTTTTGGAGGAATTTAATTATGGCATTAATATATTGCAGAAACTGCGGAAAACAAATCAGCGACAGGGCACCGTCATGCCCGCATTGTGGGGCAGTAGTGAGTGTGGTACAGCAAGCGGAACCGATAATATACGGTGAAGCCCCTTTGAAGACAAAAAAACATACAGCCTTGAAATGTCTCGCTGTAGTCGGAGTTATAATGATTATCAGTTTAATTTTCTATATTTTAAGCGGCAATAAAACAGTAGGGGAGCGGCAATCCTCGGACAGCGAATTGTATCATGTACAACTTACGGTTGCCGTTGGTCAGAGTTCCTTTGATGGTGGTGGTTACAATGTAGATGTATATGTGGACAATGATTGTCTGGGTTCTGTTGGTATCGGTAATACCCACGCATTTTCATTCAACACGTATGAAGGGGAGCATACGATAACTTTTAAAAAATCAAATAATCCTGCAAAATACACAACTCGTAGAATTGACATACATGGTGATTCTTCATATTCATGTACTCTG
>CANPXK010000175.1 GCA_947585965.1 uncultured Clostridia bacterium | reverse complement strand
GCTTTTGAGTTCGTCGGTAACTACGTCTCGGTGGACTTTCACCACAGAGCATTGGTATGCCCGTCATACTAAAAAAGACGTAACCGAATTACGTCAATTTTTCAGTGTACAATTTTTGAATTTTTCTATGAAGCTTGTTAATGTTATGAGCTATGCGATTCATATATCCGTATAGCAATATCTTTAAAAGCTGTCTCGGTGTTGCCTGATTTTCCATTATTCTTTCATAAGTGGAATACAAGTCAGTTAAACCCATTTCCTCCACATACTGACTCAGTAAAATCACCGGATCGCTTTTTTCTATTTTTAATTCTATTTCAAACGGAATTTTTAGTTGCTTTTCTATTCCGTTTGTTGTATAATCTTTTTGTAAATAGTTGTGTTTTTGCATACCTCTATTTTACACCAACAGTCGGATTTTTCATAGTCCGGCTGTTATTTTTTAATATTTTTTGGGCTGCCGCTTTTCTTACTGAGACAGCCCCATAGCAGTTTTACATTATGTACTTGTCTATACTAATCTCTTGTAAATCAGGTTTCGATAAGAGCCATGTCATATTTCCAGATACATCCTTGAAAAATACCATATGCCAATGAGTTATGTTTCCATCATCATCTTTAGAAATGTTAAGTGCAGCAATGTGTTCTTCGATAAGTGATACCGGCAAACTTACCATCGTAGATTCATCCTTGCATCCGTATACAACAAAAACCTCTTCACACTTTTTCAAATCCTCTAATGGATTTCTTCGGTATGCAAACCAATATTTATCACGATTGCCTTGTTTATATGCTTTCGATGTTGTAAGCACAAATCCCTTTTTTCCATCAGAAGTCATATAAGTGTTTCTTCCCATCTTTATCAATTCGCTACCAACTTCTTGTGCCAGTCTTACTACGCACTTATCAACAAATTTTACCTTTTTGCTTTCTGTAGGTTTTGCTTTTGGAGAAACAACAGTGATTACTTCTTCTTGCGCCACTTCAATCTCCTCATAGGTAATTTCAAGTGCATCACAAAACAGATGTTTTATCCTTCTAAATCGTTTTGTGCAGTAATCTGTATAATATTCCTTTAACACAGCGAAATCTTCTGATTTTTCATACGGCATATCCATCCAATCCAAATCTTCCTCTTCAGTAAAGCTGTATTTTGTTTCGACCTCTTCCAACTTAACATACTGAAGGTATTTCTTATCCTGGTAGAAATTCTTATCTTTCTTTCTACGGTTAACATACTCCGGTAAATAACATAAATTAGCAATACAGCTAATCGGTAAACCTTCTCCATTGCAAGCTTCAATAAGCTTTCTCATTTGTTCTTTTGGGGCAATATGTTCAACATCAAAACGCTCAATGGAAAGCTGATCCATAGCAGTGAAGGTCTTGAGATATATGCAATTAAGCACAACAAATTCTTCGTTCTTCGGATTTGCAACTTTTTTGCTTTCCGCTCTCAACATAGAACGTTCAAAGAATCCATCAAGTGCGATCATCCATGCACGGCTTGATATTTCATTCATATATCGGTTTGGTTTTGCGGCTGCATGAATCTTCCCGGTTCCACCTTCACTCCAATAATTTGTTATTATGTCATATACATAATAATGAACCAGGTTCTTTGAAATCGTTGACTTTCTATCCTGCCACCCATCAGCAAAATGAATATAATCCCCATTTGCATACATTTCTTTAAATGTTGTAGAGATCATAGAAAGAATCTGATATTTAGAATGGAAAACCTTATTTGCGTTTCTTGAATTACCTTTGAACTTTGTGACAACAGAAATAGAATCATTTACAAAGTCGATAGCTTTGTAAATAGCCTGCTCCAAAACATTCAAATCAATAGTCTGTAAGTTTTTATATAGGATGCGGATTTTATCTGCATCATTTAAACAAGCATTTACCAATTCAAAAGCGATAGGATTTACTGTATCATCCGCAAGATTTTTATTGAATCCTAAAATCTCATACTTCTCTACCAAATACTTTCCTAAGCCAAATAGATACTCGAATGCATTTACCTTTCTTGTAGTACGCATTTCCTCCCGGCTATATCCGTGAATGAAATAACCATCTTCGACAAATGAATCGTATTTCTTAACGATATGTTCTATCACATTCAAATTACTGATAGCATACTTTTCATTAACTGGCCACGCTGCTGCATACACTTCATATTGATCTAATGGAGTACCTTTTGAATTAATTCTATCAAAGATATCCGGAAGGTTACTTTCTTCTCCCGTGTATACAATAACCGGAATTACCGTACTTGCAATACGGTCATACAAGTCCTGGCGTTCTTCAAAGAAGTTCTTGATGGTATTAATCAGTTTTTCAATTGGTTCATATCCAACCTTAAACTCGTCAGCTATAAGCTTTGCAACAGAATAGTACTGAAGGTTTTTGAAAGTCTTCTGTTCCTTGATGAACGAAGTCAGAATCGTTCTAATAGTAGAATAGAACCCCTCATCCTCTTGTCCTACAATCTTTAATATTTCAGCACAGAACTCGTCCGAAATGCTGTCATCATAAAAGAATTCTGTAGGATTTGTCATGTACTTCTTTATACTGTTTCCTCTTTGAAGACCATCAACCAATATGTAAGTTCTTTTGTTATCTTCGAAGGTTTCATAAAAAAGCATGGTGCCAACAGGATATCCCTTAATCAAGGAATCAATAAATGTCTTTTCTTGATTTTTATTCCATCGTTTTCCTCTCTGAAACATTGGGACAACTATCTTTTTATTATCTTTGTGCATATCTTGAAGTGCTGAAGACAAATCTTGAAGCGACCAGTTTTCGCATGTACAACCTGACATTATAATAACCTCCTCCTAAATTCAATATTTTTGTCTGCCCAACCTATTCTTAATACTTTCATCTATCCAATCTGACACATTCCATTCCCCAGATGCTTAACTGACTGACATATAATTTATGATATGCCTCCATAATTAGTTCGTTTATCCGAGGTCTATATTCTATTATACCGATTTTAGATTCCGGATTCAATAGTGTAAAATGAAAAATATGCGAACATTTTGTGGAATTACGATGTAAAAGAATACTGAGATTTTGAGAAAAGCTGATACATAGTAGTTTGTGATTAGAAAAACAATCATCCATCTATAACTCGTATGCTCATTCCAACTTTTTGTACATAATCAAGTGTATTTTTTGTGCCACTTTGCTGACCACAGCCTATGGAATAATTTCAGCACCGATAGTTTTTTACTTTTAAAGTCATAGAAATTCCTATTGAACCTGTTCCGTAGTATATATCAAGAAGGGTATTGGAGGAATGAGGCTTATTGAAAAGTATCCCCTCAATCCTCCAGCGACTTCAAATAATAATTTGAAAATGGTAAAATAACTCCAAAGAGGTCTGAATAAGT
>CANPXK010000174.1 GCA_947585965.1 uncultured Clostridia bacterium | reverse complement strand
ACTTGAACCTGCACCTCCTTGCGAAGACCAGCACCTGAAGCTGGCGCGTCTGCCAATTCCGCCATACCCGCATATATCAATCTCAGCGATTACTAAAACATTATAACAAACGCCAAAGGATTTGTCAAGCTTTTTTATTTTTCACTTAATAAGTATAAGCTGAAATAAACAGGATTAGATTGGCATTTTTATTGTTGTGTAAAATTCGTGGATATATAACGTATAAACATACGGAATTATACTGTTATTTGCAGTTTACTCCGTATTTTATACAGAAAACTACAATCCATATTGCCCGGAAGCCTGAAATGCTTAGAATTTAAGGTAGCAGCCGCGTGTTGCGGTGAATTTTGATAATATGGTGGTGGAAGCTGTGAGAATTGCTGTTTGTGACAACAGAAACGATGTTCCGAATATGATAAGCTATGTATTGCAGAATATATGCAGAAAGGAAAAAATCGCAGCACATATTGAATTTTTCTCAACTACTGATGAATTGTGCGAGGCATTTTGCAGGGATAAGTATTCCTTTGATCTTGTTATGTTGTATACCGGTCCGGAGGCAACGGAATGTGCGGAATATCTCAGAACGCTGAATAACAGCTTCAGACTTGTATTTCTCACGTCGTATGATATGACGGATATATACGACCTGTTCCAGTATGATATTTCCTCGATAATTCCCGCCTTTATGTCTGAGGAATACATGATAAGGGAATTTACACGCATACTTAAGGATATTGAAAAATATAAAGCAAGATATCTGACATTTGAAGTAAAAGTGTCTGAAAACAGCTTTGCGGAAAGAAAAATAAAGGTTTCGGATATACTGTATCTGACTGTTGTTGAGAGAAAAATATATCTGAAAACACAGAGGGGAATGTATACTCTCAGGCACAGAAGCTTTACAGATCTTAAAAATCTCATGTTTGGTTATAATTTTATTGAGATAAGCAGATTTTATATTGTAAATCTGGACTATGTCGGATTTATTGAGGGAAATGAAATGAGACTTGATAACGGCACACCGCTGAAAATCAGCCGCAGGCATTTAAAGAATGTCACGGATGCATTTTCCGGTGTATTTGAGGTTCCTTCGCTCAGAAAACGTGCATAGTTATTAATAAACGGGCTTAAAAGGCTGTTATGTTATTGTTAAGACATAACGGCTTTTTTTTGTAATAAATATAATAAATAATTAATAAAGGGTTATGCTTATATAGGAAGGATAATTAATATAATTATGTCAGCGGCAAAATGAACATATTTATATCAATATTTATTATTATTCTTGAAACATTGAAATATTGACATTAAAATACATTAATGATATAATGAACAAGTATGAGAAACCGGCATGAGGTTCAGGGAAATCAGAAAAGTTCGTATGAGGAGATGACGGCATGGAAGAAAACAATGAAAAGGTTCGGGACAAAGAAATTGATCTTAAAGTTATTTTTGATGTTTTGAAGAAAAATATAATTCCGTTAGTGCTTGTTACGATTGTGTTCGGGGCGTGTTTCTTTGTTTATTCTAATTTTTTTGTAACTAAAAAGTATAGTGCAAGTGCAGTCCTCATTGTAAATAATAAGAACAAGGATAATGCCGTTATAAATAGTACTGAGATTATCGCTGCTCAAAGTCTTGCGGATGTATATTCAATAATAATAAAATCCGATGCTGTTCTTCAGCCTGTGCTGACAGACGACACTTTGAGATCAAATTACGCAAAGCATAGTTCCATGACGTATGAAAAACTAAGAAATTCCATTTCGGTATCGAATGTAAACTCGACACAGGTTATAAGTATTGCAATGACGGACACAGACGCTGCCTATGCCAGAGATGTTGTTGATTGTATAGTTGATAAGGCTCCGGAAATAATAAAGGATAAGGTTGAAGCGGGTTCCGTTAATGAGATAAGTGAAGCGAAGATAGACAACAGCGGTAAGCCTGTAAGTCCGAATTCGACCAGGAATGCTATTGTCGGTGCCCTCATAGGTTTTGTGTTGACACTTGCAGTTGTTTTTATACGTGAGCTGACAAATAATACTTTCAAAACAGAGGAAGATGTTGTCAATGCTCTGAATATACCGCTGCTCGGTATAATACCATCCGTAGAAACAAAGGAGTTTAATAAAAATGTTTAATTTAAAATCACGCAGAAACAAGCCCGTTGTAAAAAGTCTTTGCAGTATTGCAGATCCCAATGCACCGTTTAATTATGTCGAGGCATACAAGATGCTCTGTACGAATATTGAATTTCTTAAGGCAACACAAAAGTGTAAGAGTATTATGACCACCTCAACACTTGCAAACGAGGGTAAGACAAATATTTCCATCAACCTTGCTCTGACCCTTTCCGGATATAATAAGAGTGTGTGCCTTGTTGAGTGTGACCTCAGACGTCCGACAATACATCGTTATATAGCATCAAATAAGAATTCATACGGACTTACAAATGTTCTCAAGGGTCAAGTGGATCTCGCTTCCGTTCTTCACAAGGTGAGCGGCACAAAGATGAGTATACTTCTTGCCGGTTCTATACCTCCGAACCCTTCCGAGCTTCTTTCGAGTACAAATATGCAGTCTCTCGTTAAGGAACTCGAAGAAAGGTTTGATTATGTCATATATGATACACCTCCGGTATACCTCGTAACGGATGCGGCGGCACTGGGCAGATATATGGACGGTGCAATATTTGTTATAAAGCATGATTATACCGAAAAGGGAATGGTTATACAGGCAAAGAAAAATCTTGAGACAGCCGGAGTTAAGATTCTGGGAGCAATTTACAGTACCTATCAGAATAAGACGACAGGTTCGTATTCCAAATATTCAAGGTATAATTACTACTACGATTATTATTCACATGATCAATCGAAAAAAAGCTCAAGCGTTCAGCCTAAGACGAGGAAGCCAAAGGAAGATGACGATGATGATTTCGTAGAAGTCTGATATTAATATTACAGAATTTCCGCAGGGGTTTTTACCTTGCGGTTTTTTTGTATTTTACCGCTTATAAAATGCATTTTGCCGATTTAATATTTATTTTTTATAATTTATATGATAATATCTTATTACTGCGAAATGAGGTGAGTTGATTTTTGAAGTTTGTTATTGATAAATCCGATAAATACGCAGAAACAGAAATTATAATCAAATGCGGCAGTATTGATGAAGAAGTCAAAAAAATAATCGGGCTTATCGAAAAGTACGAAAAGAGTGATGTCTTTCTGACGGTTCAGGCGGAAGGAATAACCAAGAAGATAAAGTTTGAGAATATATTTTATTTTGAAAGCGTTGATGAGCGAACTTTTGTATATACCGAGGATGCTGTATACAGATGTAAAGAAAAGCTGTATGAGCTTGAGGAAAGACTGAAAGCCGGCTCTTTTGTGAGGATTAGCAAATCGTGCATATTGAATATAGATTGTCTTGAAAGTATCCGTGCCTCATTTAACGGAAAACTTGAGGCATTGCTTATAAATGGAGAAAAGGTAATAATCAACAGGCACTATGTTCC
>CANPXK010000173.1 GCA_947585965.1 uncultured Clostridia bacterium | reverse complement strand
CATCTCCCGAAATTCTGGATTTGGTAGTCAAAATCAATGAGCTGCTCACCAACAGATTAGTTCTTTCGGCGAACAGACTGGTAAATATTGATGTCGGTCTTTTTACATCGGATGTCAATGAGAAAGCCTTGAAGTTGTATGATTACCAGATTGTTGATTCCGGATATGTCAACCTATTGGTGGTATTCGGTATATTGGGAAGTATTCTGTTCCTCGCACTGTATGCATTTATTATTCATAATATAAATAAGCTTGATTATCTCGGAAGAGGAAAGTATGTGTTGCTGTTTGCTGTTTTTGCTATAAGTCTGTATTCATTTACGGAAAATGTATTCAGCTCTCTTAAGTATAATTTTACATTATTATTTATACTGCTTTATCAAAAAAACGGGAAAACAAAAGGAGATTAGTTCAAAATGGAAAAACCCCTTATTTCGGTTATAATTCCAGTATATAATGCGGGAAAATATCTTGAGCAATGTATGGACAGCATCCTGAATCAGACATATAAAAATCTTGAGGTTATACTTGTTGACGATGGCTCAAAGGATGATTCTTACGAGAAGTGTAAATTATATGCTGAAAAGGACAACAGGGTTTTTGCTTATCATAAAAGTAACGGCGGAGTATCAAGTGCAAGGAATTACGGATTGGAAAGGGCAAGAGGAGATTATATAACATTTCTTGACCCGGATGATTACATTGATGCAAGTATGTATGATAAGCTTTATGCTGCTATCAGAAAAAACGGTACGGAAGTTGCCATGTGCAGCTATAATGTGATAAGAAATAACGAAGTTGCGGGGAGAGGTTTTTCCTATGGGAAGGAAATTATCTCCGCTTCCGATTTTTTGAAAACTGTATTTGAATATAAGGATAAGGGTGTAGTCTGGAATAAATTATTTGCAGGAGAGTGTTGTATAAACGCACGTTTTAACGAGAACGCTGATACATGGGAAGATATCATGTTTTTAGTGGATGTTCTCAAGGATCCCATAAAAATTTCAATAGTGGATGAACCTTTGCATATGTATATTCAATACCCGATTTCCGCAACTCATGGCGCTTTCGGCGATAAGCAGGTTTCTGCATTCAATGTGATGGACGATATGTATGAAGCACTTGTCGGAACTGATTTGATATATCCGTATTCATACTTTGCGGTTACAGTGATGTTATTTGTATATACGAATGTCCACGTATCGGATAATATCAGTGATAAAAGACGTAAGAAGCGGATGATGAGGAAGAAATTGAAGAAGTTTTTTTTCAAAAAGACAGTTAATCTAAAAACTAAACTCCGGATACTGTTTGCGGTTATTTTTCCTCGGGTTTATCGTTATTTCAGGAAAAAAAATAAAGCAAAAAGAGAAAGTCTGAATGGTTAATTCATCAATCTTCTTGACTTGGTTCTGCATATGATGTCTGCTTCACCTGAAACGGGAGTGATAACCGCAGTGAAATTTTTCCTGATACTGCGGAATGTTTGCGGAAATTTTATTGTTTGTGATATTGCTTTTTGTTTATTCGTTTAAAAATGAAAGCAATAATTTCTCATGGTAATGTTTTCAGGGATTACAGTTTTTTTGAGAGGATGTGTGAATCGAAAATATGAAAATCGAACGTACCAAAAATGCAGCACGTAATATAGTTTTTGGAATTATTTTGAAAATCTTTCATACTTTTGTACCGTTTTTGATGCGCACAGCGATGATTAATTATATAGGCATACAATATCTCGGTCTGAACAGCTTTTTTACTTCAGTATTGCAGATGTTGAATCTTACCGAATTAGGTGTCGGAAATGCGATGGTATATAGTATGTATAAGCCTGTTGCTGAGGATGACACAGAAAAGGTTTGTGCATTGATGCGTTTATACAGGACATATTATAGGGTTATCGGTTTGGTTGTAATGGTACTGGGAATCATACTTTTACCTTTTATACCGTATTTGATAAAAGATGAGCCGCCTGAGAATGTCAATATATATGTGTTGTATGTTTTATATCTATGTTCCACAGTCTTATCCTACTGGTTGTTTGCTTATAAAAATTCGGTACTGTATGCAAACCAGAGAGAAGACGTCGGAAGCAAGGTTATGCTATTTACACATAGCTTACAATATATCACACAATTTCTCGCTCTGTGTCTTTTCAGGAACTACTATATGTATGTTATAATTCTTATTGCTACGCAGGCACTTACAAATATTGTTACGGCTATTGAATCGAATAAACTCTTTCCTCAATATAAGCCTGTAGGTCATCTCAGTAAGGAAGATATAAAAACCATAAATCGTAGTATAAGAGATATTTTTACAAGCAAATTGGGATATGTTGTTACTAATTCGGCAGATACGATTGTTATATCTGCTTTTTTGAATTTGACTATACTTGCAATATATCAGAATTATTATTTAATTATAACTTCTATTATAGCATTTATGACCATAATTTTTAATGCGTGTACTGCCGGTATCGGAAACAGTCTTTTGGTCGAAACGCAGGAAAAGAATTTTAATGACCTGAAGAAATTTACTTTTCTTACCATATGGGTTACAGGCTTGTGCTGTTGCTGTTTTTTGTGTATGTTCCAGCCCTTCATGATACTCTGGATGGGTGAGGAGAATTTGTTGCCGTTCGGGGTTGTTGTTTGTATTGTTATTTACTATTTTGTATATGAAATTGATAAGTTGTTTTGTACTTTTAAGAATGCTGCCGGAATCTGGAGGCAGGATCGCTTCAGACCTCTGATTACCGCAGGGGCTAATCTTGTGATGAATCTTATTATGGTTCAGTTCTGGGGGATATACGGAATTGTTTTGTCGACAGTTCTTTCTACAGTATTGGTGGGACTGCCGTGGCTGCTTTATAATTTATTCACAACTGTTTTTGAAAAAAAGTATTTTCTCCAATATTTCAAAAAATTTATGTTTTATGTCATTATTGTAGCCGTTGCTTGTGCTATGTGCTGTATAGTGAACAGTGTTCTTCCTTTCAAGGGTATATGGGCATTGGTGGCAGGCTTTTTGACAGCCATGATTGTTCCTAACGCACTTTTCTTTTTGTGCTTCTATAAAACAAAGGAATTTGGCGAATGTGTAAGGCTTGTTGATAATATGACAAAAGGAAAGCTCAAACTGGCAAAGCGATTACATAAATAATAACTTTAGGTATTTATAAGGCTGTGCGTCCGATATCGGATGCGGCAGCCTTGGTTTTTTTGTTAATGTAGAGTTTTTGGAAATAAGTCATAATATATTTATAGATTGCCATTTATTTTAACCGGATTAACAAAGCTTTGACTCGAAGAGGTATAATTTTTTTAATTTTCTCCCTGTCCTTGAAGGGGGTGTGAAAATGGAAAATAAAACCCTACAGGCAACATTTACCACGGCAGCCGCTGCTTTTGTTGTATATTGCAATACACTTGCAGTTCCTTTGATTATTTTGGTAATAGCAATGCTTGTGGATTATATCACCGGTATTACATCGGCTTATATAAACCGTGAGCTTTCAAGTAAGGTTGGACTAAGAGGAATAGTAAAAAAAATATCATATATGGC
>CANPXK010000172.1 GCA_947585965.1 uncultured Clostridia bacterium | reverse complement strand
ACGCCGTTAGCCGACTCCGCAGAGCGTCGTCGGACGGCTGAGCGAACGTTTAATAATTTTCTTAAAATAGTTTTTAAAGGTAGAAAATTATGTTATAATAAAAAAAATTCTAATTTTACTATCCTGCCCCTTTTCTCAATCGTATAATTTACAGAGGGAGAAAGGAGGTAGAAACGCAGTGTGGTTCATTAGGTACTGCCTGTACCTGTATGCAAGTAAAATTTCCATCGGAGAAACCGAATCCGAAAAACTTTTTTTAAAAATTCTTGAAAATCTGGGAGGTAAAAAAAATGGATAATAATTTCAAATACTTGATCAAGGCGGCTCTGGAGGGTGATGAATCTGCGTATGAAGCACTTTATACCATGACTAAGGATTCCGCTTATTTTATTGCGTTGAATATAACACATAATGAGCAGGACGCACTTGACATACTTCAGGAGAGCTATATCAAGGCTTTCACCCATCTTGATACGGTAGACCCGCCTGAGCTTTTTGACCACTGGTTCAGTCGTATTGTATCAAATTGCAGCAGAGATTACATAAAGAAAAAAACACCGCTGTTGTTTTCCGATATTCCGGGGGAAATTTCGCTTGAGGAGCTTAAGGAGGAAACCGACAGCGACCTTATCCCTCACGAATATGTTGACAAGCAGGAAGCGAGCCGTCTGCTTATGGGTATCATAAACAAGCTTCCGGAAAATAAAAGACTGGTAATATTGATGTATTACTATCAAAGTATGAACACATACGAAATAGCGGAAACACTTGAGCTTCCGCTTACAACCGTAAAATATTATCTGCTTGAAGCAAGAAAACAGATAAAAGCAGAGCTTGAAAAGCTCGACAAAGAAGGCACAAGACTTTATGCCGTTCTTCCGTTTGCACTTTTCCCCACACTTATCGCACTTTCGGCAGGACAGATAAATGTACCTGACTTCTCCGCTGTTTCTACATCCATTATGGGTGCTGTAAAAGGCAGTGCCGTATCAACAGTTTCTTCTTATACAACCTCCGCCGCAGGAGATACGGCGGCAAGCCACAATGCGGGAGCCGGTTCTGCGGCTGCACCGACTACATCGGCTCCGACACCGGTAAGCAGTTCTGCACCGGCTTCGGCTGCCAATACGGCAGGCGGTATAGGTAAATTATTCAAAACCACCGCATCTAAGGTTATTGCGGCGGTTGCGGCTGCCGCAGTTGTTACGGGCGGCGTTGCTGTGGCGGTTATAGCAGGGGGAAATAATCAGCCGCAGCCGGTTGAAACATCACAGGTTTCTCAGAAAGACAATTCTGTAAATAATGAAAATTCACAGCCGGATAACACCAACTCACAACCCAATGCAAGTGAAGATGCGGAAAGCAGTACAGAGCCGGAAGTGTCATACTCACCGGTGACAGATTTTAAGTATGAAATTCTTGATAATGGAATGAGAATTACCCAATATATCGGTTCAGATACTGAGGTTGTTATCCCCAAGTTTATAGAGGGTCAACCTGTTGTAGAAATAGGAATAACAGACCCTGAAATTGACCCTCTTGACGATTATGGCAATTATGCATTTTCCGCCTGTGTTAATCTGACAAGCATAACCATTCCGGACAGCGTTACAACTATTGGAGCGTACGCATTTTACAACTGTAATAGTCTGACAAGCATAACCATTCCGGACAGTGTTACAAGTATTGGATTTGGAGCATTTTCCAACTGTACAAGTCTGACAAGCATAACCATTCCGGATAGCGTTTCAACTATTGGAGAGTATGCATTTAACAACTGTAATAGTCTGACAAGCATAACCATTCCGGACAGCGTTACAACTATTGGTGATGATACATTTCATGGCTGTTCCTATCTAACAAGCATAACCATGCCAGACAGTGTTACAACTATTGGAGAGAGAGCATTTATGAGCTGTTTCGGTCTAACAAGCATAACCATTCCGGACAGTGTTTCAACTATTGGAGATAATGCATTTTACAGCTGTTCACTTCTAACAAACATAACCATTCCGGACAGTGTTACAACTATTGGAGCTGAAGCATTTTACTGCTGTGGTAGACTGACAAGCATAACCATTCCGAGTAGTGTTACAACTATTGGAGTTGAAGCATTTGGTCGTTCCAAAGGACTTATAAGTATTGATGTTGATAGGAATAATAAAAATTATACATCCGAGAACGGTATTCTATTTAACAAGGATAAATCCTGTTTAATAAGATATCCCGGAGGTAAAAAAGATGCTTACATAATACCGGACAGTGTTACATCTATTGAAAGTTCGGCATTCAAGGAATGTGGTAATCTGACAAGCATAACCATTCCAGACAGTGTTTCAACCATTGGAGAGTCTGCATTTTACGGATGCAAAGGTCTGACAAGCATAACCATTCCGGACAGTGTTACAACCATTAGACATTCTGCATTTTGGGGCTGTGATAGTCTGACAAGCATAGCCATTCCGGACAGTGTTTCAACTATTGAATATGAAGCATTTTTCGGCTGTTCCAGTCTGACAAACATAACCATTCCGGACAGTGTTTCAACTATTGGACATGGGGCATTTCTGGGCTGTTCCAGTCTGACAAACATAACCATTCCGGACAATGTTACAAGTATTGCAGCGTATGCATTTGAGAGCTGTGAAGCTCTGACAAGCATAGCCATTCCGGACAGTGTTACAACTATTGAAAGTATGGCATTTGTAAATTGTACTTCTTTAAAAAACTTAACCATACCGAGTAGTGTAACAGATATCGGTGAATATGCTGTAGGCTATAAATATAAAGTATACCAAGATGAAACAGAACAAGATGAAACAGAACTAGAAAAGGATTTTACAATTCACGGCAAAGTCGGCTCCGCTGCGGAAACATATGCGAAAAAAAACAACATACCGTTTATTGCGGAATAAAAACTGTTCCCACTCCGAACGATAAATTCGGAGTGGGAAATTTTTTTATATCACTTTAAACTTTTCTATGCTATAATGTAATATATTATCCTATAAAAAATTTTTTAATCACAGCTATCCTTTTTGATTTTAAATCGTCTATATTACAGATCAAAAATGATCAATAAGGAAATATGGAGGTAAAAATGGAAAAAAATGAATTAGAAACACTGGTCCGCAAAACAACAGAAGGTGATATGGTTGCTTTTGAAAAGCTGTATCAAATGACTAATCAGAGGGTGTATTTTATATGTCTGAACTTCTTAAAAAATGAACAGGATGCCGAAGATGCAGTACAGGATA
The DNA here is from genome assembly GCA_947585965.1 of uncultured Clostridia bacterium. Taxonomy (GTDB): domain Bacteria; phylum Bacillota; class Clostridia; order Oscillospirales; family Acutalibacteraceae; genus UBA1213. Next base: position 328 of record CANPXK010000172.1, on the reverse strand, counting down.
CATACCTTATCGCTTTCAAGAATATCCGCCAGCTTTCAGAGCCGCAGAAATTCAGAACTTGGGTTGAACGCATAGCGGTGAACCGCTGCAAGGACATAATAAAAAAGAACCAACCCGTTCCCGTGGATGATGATATTCTCAATGAAACACTGCTTGCAGAGGATGAGTTTGCGATCCCCGAAAAGTACATAATTGACAAGGAAAAACGCCGCATTTTGATGGATATAATGCGGACAAAACTTACAGATCTGCAATATCAGGCAATTTTGCTCTATTATTTCAACAATCTTTCAATAGCCGAGATAGCGGAAATAATGGAATGCAGCGA
>CANPXK010000171.1 GCA_947585965.1 uncultured Clostridia bacterium | reverse complement strand
TAGTACAAACTGCTGCCTCTTTCATCATTGTGGTATGTTGCCCAACGTTTAGTCTCCGGATCATAAAAATACCCTATAGCATATGCTCCACAAGTGCGAGCATTTAAAACAATTGGTACAGATTGCAATTTTGATTCAATTTTTTTGATCTTTTCAAGCGGGTTTTTATGTGCCTCTACTTCGTCACAAACCGAATCATACAAATGCTCTATGACATCAATCTCATTTTTTGATCTTTCAGTAATAGAATGAAACTTATTACACATATAAGATTTCCACAATTTGTCATCTTCATCAAAATAATAACCCATTACCTTGCCCTCGGTTTTATGCTGATTAAAATATACCTTAACACTACCGATTTTTTTACTGAGTTCCATTATTTCTGAAAGTAATTTTTCTTTTTTAGACATATCATATTCTCCAATTCTTTATGATGTTTACATTATACCAAACAGTGCAGCATCTGTCAGACGTATGATATACACTGACAGACACTTATCATCATTCAGAACATACGATTATTTAATTTGTTTTTAACTTTTCCGTAAGCTCCCAATAAGCTCGGTAAAAGTATCTGTAACATTTTCAACAGTTAATGTTTCATGATCGATAAATACTATCTTGTCATCAGTTTTGTCAAAACATATCAGATTACCAAACGGATCTCCCGCAAAGGCAACATAATTTTCCATTTTTCCATCTGTGTTCCACTCGTGGAATCTTCCATTCCAGTCATTATACTTCCATATCGTTGTAACATCATTTTTATTAAATGAGAAAAGATGATTAAAAACTCGTTTCTTTTTTCTTTTTCCCTTAAAAGATAAAAACACTTCTAAGACCGGATAAGCACCATTATAGTTTCTCACACATTTTTTAAAATCTTCCGGAAAATGATATTTTATTACCTCCTCATACTCATTAATTAAACCTTCGGATTGCAAATCCTCAACAAATATCCACTCCATGATATTAACCTCCTTAGCGTGCAGCAGAACCGCCACCCCAAACTCATCTTAATTGACGATCTTCCAATAACACTCCGTTTTCATCCCATTTTTTTATCCATTCATGTTTCCGATCTTCAGATATTTCTCTAATTTCTTTTAATTGTCCATTTTCATACCGGCGATAACATTTTCCGTAATATCCTCCCAGCTTCATCTTACAATAAGATTTCATCTGTCCGTTTTTATAAAAAGTCACCTTTTCTCCATCATATATTCCATCTGTAACATATCCATAAAAAGCTATTTGTCCATTATCATAAGTTTCATATAAAAGTCCGGTAAAAGGCTTTTCATCTCCATTTGCAGAATGTTCGTATATATCACAATCGTTCCAATATACAGTTCCTCCATCAAAATATGTACCATTTTTTATTACATATTCTCGGGATAAAAGTTTTATATTAAGTATATCCATACTAATCTCTCCATTCTAAAAATTGTAGAATATAATTCGTTTTAATACAGTGACTCAGGTTATTACTCATCGATTAAGCCATTAAATCTAAAAGTACTTTTTACCGGTTCAATCAATACTTTTTTACCTTCACGATAAGAATACCTTATATCATCGTGATAGAAATCCTTTGAATCCATCACCGAGCCTCCAATATTTTCAAAAAACTCTGTTCTCCAAGGCTCAAATGAATTAATGACCGTTTTAGAATCTTCTTGCAGACAACGCACTATTATTTCATAAGCATAGCACTTTTGATGACAGCTTAACAGCACAAACTGTCTTGTATCTTCTTCCTTAAAAAAGACACATATCTTTTCCGCCCCTACTATCTGATTGCTATCTAATGATTTTTTTAACTTTTGAAAATCAAATTTGATATTCATAGCATGGGTTATATTTTTCATAACATCTTGTGCAGCTTCCGGTTCAATATTAAATGCGTACAAACTCATATCATTGTATACCTTAATCATATCGTCTATATGCTGTATATAGTCTTGTTCATGCATAAAATTATTCCCCTTATTTTAACCAAAATATGTCAACAATAATATTTGAATAATGATTTGTCACATACTCCCGCCGTCTGTAGAGACGGGGGACTTCTTTCCCGTTAGGTTAAACTGTTCAATCACCCCGTAACAACCGGGGCATGGCTCTCTTTCTGTAAACAAATTTATTGTTCCCTTTACCGAAGTATTTCCCCAATCAACAGAACCGTCTGTATGCTTTACGGCACCCAAATCTCTTGTTATTTGTTCTAATGTTTTTGCTTCTGTATCAACACATCTATTACAACATCCTACAGTTTTCACATCAAATGATTCGTTTTGAGAATTTACAAATTTGGTTTTATAAAATTTATAAGGATCTATACAAACATCTTCTTGATGTCAACTCTACAATATCATCAACACATTCATCATATTTTTTTAGAATAGGCAACAATTTTTTTTGTGTTTTATTACTGTATTGATAAAAGAATTAGCAGCATCATCGTTAAGTGCAAATACAGCTTTGGTTATATGATCATTTTCTTGCAAGAAAATAACAACTCTGTCTCCAAAATTCAATACTAATCTTTCCGCTTTTTTACCATTTTTTTTCTGACGATATTACAATTATAGCATTATTGCCGCAATTTGCAATAGCTTTGGCGGCATTATCGCTATATTTTTTGATGAGTTTGACAGCCTTATCGCCATGTTCTGCAATAGCCGATTTCTTTCCATATGTATTAATCAAATCCGCTGCCTTATCACCATGTTTCAAAACTGCTTTTACAGCTTCTTCACTAAATTTAGTGGCAATCTTCTTTTTTGCAACCTTAGCTAAACCGTATTGGGCAGCTTTTTCGCTGCGAAAGTAAACTTTATTAGTCAAATCTTTGGTAACCAATCACCTTGAACAGAATCGAAGTCATAATTCCAATTTTCAATGAACTCATCATTCAATCCGACATCATACCAATCCGGCAATTCAAAATACTCTGCCTCAGCAATTTTTTGGTTAGCAATAATATAATCAAGCAGGGTAAGGAAATCAATATTGGTTTTGTAAACCATTCCGTCCCATTCAAGCCAAAAGTCACCGGTTTCATCAATTAAAATGTTTGTGGGCATACCCTCATAAATTGCTACAGGATATAGAAATCTCTTAAAATATAACTGCATCCACTTCAAACTATAAACACTTATCGCCGTATGATGTGGGGCAATTCGCAGTTTATAACTTTCATTGACAAGTTTTGAATGAATATTTAAATTTATACCTCCAAAGCTTTGTAAAAATTTTCTTGCCGATGAAAACATATAAAATTTACTGCCTATATACTTCATATCAGAATTTGATTTCATTTCAAAGTGCATTTCCGACACATCTATCTTCCTGCCTTCAAACCAGCCGGCAGATTTAAGAAAACTCATAGTCTTTATTCGATTGTTATTACGCATATCATTTTCTCCTCGTATCTTCTATTCCTTCCAACACTTCCATTAAACTTAATTTTTTCATGATATGACCACCTCTATACGAGTATATCATATCTATCTCTTTATTTCATTAACAATTTGTTTACTCATTCAAAAACCCTGAAATTCCGACATAAAATCATTGACATATTTTTAAATGAAATGTATAATATAAGTATAGAGCATACCGATAGACGG
>CANPXK010000170.1 GCA_947585965.1 uncultured Clostridia bacterium | reverse complement strand
TGCAGAGCCTCTGCCGTCTGTTCAAGTGCTGCAACAGCGGCGGTATCGAGTTTTTTTATGAATTGTTTGTTTATAATCAACTTAAATCCCATAAATAACACTTCCTTCGGCATAGCGGCGTGCCGCCGCTGTCAGTTCGTAATTAATTTACTCAGGCAAATCAGTCTTTTGCTCGACCGTTAATTTACTTGATGAACAATCAATGCTTTTTCAAAAACGTAAATTGATATAAAAAAAGCACTCTGCCCGATTTCAGCAAAGTGCTTGACATTTCATAAATTCTGATGTAATATTATATTAAAGAGAGTACCGCACAGTAAGCGGTTTCTCCCAAAATTGGATGTATTTAAGAAACACCGCCAATTTAGGAGTTGGGCGGTGTTTCTTATTTTATGTAAAAAATAAGACTACTTCGTATGGTGATCTTTAACGATCTGATATACAAGTGCGATAACACCTGTCATCATAATCACGAATTGGAAGAATTCGGATACTGACATAAGTTATCACCTCCCTGTACGGGAGAAAACCGCCTACCACTTTGTGTAGCACTCTCGATTATATATTATCATTTTTGAAATGATTTGTCAAATAATTTTGGTTTTTCATATCACGTTCATATCATATCCACCCTCGTATAATTGACCGTTCCATCGGGATTCCGTGCTTTCGTGCCCTGTAATATCCTACGTTTTTCACCGAATATTACAGCCTCACCGCCCGAAATTACCGCAAGCTCCGGGGCAATATCACCGATAAAATAAGCCTGTGCGGATATTTGAACAAGCTTTTTCTCGGATGTAAGGACTGTCTTAGCACTGTCCTGATAATTGCAGAACCCGGAGTACTCAATAGCGGTCATAGGCTCTCCGTCCTCGCTTATTCCCTCATGGTAAAGCGTTAAGTTAATTTGTGTCTTACAAACTGATTTCAGTACCAAACACGGATATTTCATTTCAGCCCCCTGTAACATAACCCCGTCTGCATAAGCATGTTGTAAGTATCATTTTTCACGGCAACGCCGCCTATTACAGAAACATTCATATTATTACCGAACTGCATTGACACACCGTTGATTGAATAGCTTTGGAATAAGCTGTTGAGCAAATCCTCATTTTCATATTCAAAATTTGCCATATCAAAACATACGGCTTTGACAATCTCCTGTTGAAATTCCGTGAGATTATCAAAGCCTCTTGCAATTATTCTGTTGAACGTAAGTATATCAATATGCCTGCTTGCGGACAGCAGATATTTTTCTGCATTGTCAATCAGACCGCCCTTTTCCTTGTATTCCTCAACACTGATGTAGGGCTTATACATCGTATCACCTTATTTCTTCTGCTGTTTTGCTTTCAGCTCTTCAAGCTCTGCTTTAATCTTTGCGTACTCGGAATAAGGCACCGTTGCAAGCGGAGAATGTTCTATAACGTTGAAATTATCGTCCGTTATGTCATACCCCTGTGCGAGATATGCCTTTGCAGAGTTTTTGTCTATGGTATAAACCTTGTTATCTTTTACAGCTTTCAATATTCACACCTCCAATTTATTCCCCGTCCGATTCCGCATGAATAATACAGCCGTCCGCAAAAAGCTGATCTATTGCAAATGTACCGTTGTATCTGCGGTTCTGATATAGGTAATTATCAGCGGTGCGGCTGTCACTTCCGGGATTGAACAGGTGAATATACGAATACTTGACACGACTCACCTGACACTCCGGGTCGATAAGGATATAGTGTATCTGTTTTGCCGTTCCTGCCGCCTTACAGCCGTCTGTAAATTCATAGGCTGTCTTGAAACGTGCGGACGGTACGGTCTTTATATTTCCGATATCATCAATCGAATGTACACGTCTGTCTATTCCGCCGCCCTGCTTGATGTCAAGTGTACGCTGAATACCCTCGGCATTCTTCAGAAGCTTCTTATACTCCGATGTACAGAAAAGTATCATCCTGTCAAGCGGTACGCCTTTATCTTCAAGCTTTTCAAGGTTCTCGTCAAAATCAGCAAGAATATTCGATACCGTAAGTGCCTCTGTCTTAATTTCCGCAGATACTCTTTTGGCTTCGGCGTAAAGTTTCGAGAATGTATAGCAGTCAAGCTCGGGAATAGCCTGAGTACGCTCAAAACGGTTCTGAATATTTGCAAGCGACACGATTGTATCCGTTTCATCAAAATCCATAGGATCTATTGCAAACTCAATATCTCTGTCGTGGTCAAGTGACTTGACCTCAAAATCATTGGTATATGTCCCTGCGTTAAATCCGAGTGTAGTGCGGCTGTGATCCTTATACCCCGATACCGAAAGTTTTGGTATCTTTATCTCTTTTGCACCTGTTATCTGCAAGTCCGTATTTGAGTGATACAGTGCATCACAGGTAAGCTCCTGTCCGTACAGTTCACGGAGCTTATTTTCAAATTTTGTTACATAGTTAATTGCCATAATTTACCTCCTCATTTCTTCTTAATTCCAAATGCACGGCTCAGTCTTTCGTCACTATCCGAGCCTGTATTATTTCCGTCTGCTCCTACCTTGAATCCGCCCTTTGACTTACCGTCCTTACCTACATCTGATTTCCAGTCGGGGTATTTCTTAGCCACAGCCTGCAAAGCTTTTCCTATATCCCCGCCGTCACGCTTAACGATATTTTCCGCAAGCACAACGGCATCCTCGATAGTATCGGGCAGGAAACCGAGTTTCATAGCTTCAAGCTGAGTTTTAAGACGGAAGTTTTCCTCTTTAAGTCTGTCCTCCTCAGAGAGTACCGGAGGAGTGTCCCCCACCTCTTCGGCTTTTTCATTTTCGGTTTTTTGCTCTGTTTCCGGTGTCGGTTTTTCTTCCGTTTTTTCTTCGGATTTCTCCTCCGCAGCAGGCTGTTCCGTTTCGTCTTTATCCTCCGCCGGCTTTTCCTGCTCCGTACTCGCTTCCGACTCGGCTGACGTAACCTCCTCATCGGGCTTTTTCTTTTCATCTTCCATTGTTTCATCTCCCTTAAAAATATTCACATCAGTTTATTGTCATAAGTGTTTCGGACAACGGCACAGTCAATTTGTAATTACTTTACTCAGAATATTAACGCTCGACCATACCAAAAGATATAAGAAAAGCACCCCGTAAAAAAAAAACGAAGTGCTTATGCTTGACATTTCATAAATTCTGATGTAATATTATATTAAAGAGAGTACCGCACAGTAAGCGGTTTCTCCGATATAGTAGTGTTAAAAGAAACACCGCCAAATGGGAGTTGGGCGGTGTTTCTTATTTTTTATGTAAGAAACTTATTTCTTGTTATAATGGTCTTTTACGACTTTATATACAAGTGCGATAACACCTGTCATCATAATCACGAATTGGAAGAATTCGGATACTGACATAAGTTATCACCTCCCTTACGGGAGAAAACCGCCTACCACGCGGCGTGCCGCCGCAGTCAATCCGTAACTAATTTACTCAAGCAAATTAATCTATGACTCGACCGTTAATTTACTCGATGAACAACAGATGAGTATGTCATTTGCAGATAATGATTTGTCAAACAATTATCATTTTACCAAATTTGAAAAGCACTTGATTTAGGGCATTGCCTTTTCAAGTGCTTAATTTATTCGGTTTTATCGTGTCTTATAAACCCGGAAT
>CANPXK010000169.1 GCA_947585965.1 uncultured Clostridia bacterium | reverse complement strand
CAATATATTCTTCCTGCTGTAATACGGACAAGGGAATTTATTATTACACCACCTATGAAAACAGCCGGATAAACGGTATTGATATGCACCGTGAAAAGCTTGACGGAAGTGAACTTGCAATTTATCCGCTTGTTAAGTGTGAGCAGATTGATATACTGAATTAACATATTTTCGGCTATGGCAGAGATTGTTTGCCATAGCCTTAAACTATGTATAGCCAAAAAAAACAGATGTTACCACATATTACGAAAAAAATGCTACAATAAGTAAAAGTAACAATAAGGAGCATAATAATATGAAAACATCCGTTATAGGATATCCGAGAATAGGAGTACAGAGAGAACTGAAATTTGCAAGCGAAAAATATTTTCGCAATGAAATTACCGCAGATGAGCTTGACAGAATTGCAAAACAAATCCGACTTTCAGCTTTTGAGGTGCAAAAGAAAAATTCGATAGACTTTATTCCGTCCAACGATTTTTCGCTTTATGACGGAATGCTTGATACGGCATTTCTTCTGAATGTGATACCGGAACGTTATCGTGCGCTGAATCTTTCCGGACTCGATACATATTTTGCTATGGCAAGAGGTTATCAAGGAGAGTTGGGTGATGTTAAGGCACTAGCAATGAAGAAGTGGTTCAACACCAATTATCATTATATGGTTCCCGAATTGGACGATGACACGAATATAAGGATTAATACCGATAAACCGTTCAAACTGTTTCTTGAAGCTCTTGAAAACGGTATAAAGACAAAGCCTGTAATTATAGGTGGGTATACTTTTCTTAAGCTTGCAAAATATACCGGAAATAAAGACAAATGGAGTTTCTCCGAAAAAATTACGGATTCCTATGTCGAGATTATAGATAAGCTTGTCAGTTTGGGGGCGGAATGGATTCAGCTTGACGAACCCTGTCTTGTCAATGATATGACAGAGAGTGACAAAAAGCATTTTATAAGTCTATATAAGAAAATTCTTGAAAGAAAAGGAAATGCCAAGATTCTTCTTCAAACTTATTTTGGAGATGTAAGGGATTGCTACGGAGAAATATGCGGTCTTGATTTTGACGGTATAGGACTTGATTTTGTTGAGGGTACAAAGAACATTGGGCTAATCGCAACAAAAGGCTTCCCAAAGAATAAGACACTGTTTGCCGGTGTTATCAACGGAAAAAATATTTGGAAAAATAATTACCGATGTACGTTCGATATTATCTCGAAACTAAAAAAAGTGTGTGGGGAAACGGTGCTCGGAACATCCTGCTCACTTCTGCACGTTCCCTATACACTCAGAAATGAAACAAAGCTTCCTGAAAACTATAAAAAGCATTTTGCCTATGCGGAGGAAAAGCTTTCCGAGCTTTCGGAGCTCAGAACGATTATATCATCAGGCAATCCTGAAAAAACAAATGAATTTATAAATAATACCCTGCTGTTTCGTGAGAGACGTGTGGAAGAAGATGATAGGGTAAAGGAAAAGATCTCCGCTCTGTCGGATAAGGATTTTGTAAGGCTGCCGGAATTTGCGGAGCGTGAAAAAATACAGAAGAGTGCACTTAAGCTTCCGCTTTTCCCGACAACCACAATAGGATCGTTCCCTCAGACAGAGGAAATACGTCAGGCTCGTGCATCTTACCGCAGGGGTGATATGACCGAAGAAAAATACGAGAAATTCATAAAAGAGAAGATAGCACAATGTGTTGAGTTGCAGGAAAAAATCGGGCTTGACGTTCTTGTGCATGGAGAATTTGAAAGAAACGATATGGTAGAGTATTTCGGACAGTGTCTGAACGGTTATATTTTCACCGAAAAGGCATGGGTGCAGTCATATGGAACACGCTGTGTAAAGCCGCCTGTTGTATGGGGAGATATTTCCCGTGCAAGACCTATGACGGTAAAATGGTCGTCATATGCCTGTAGTCTGACAGAAAAACCAATGAAAGGTATGCTGACGGGACCGGTTACAATACTTAACTGGTCATTCCCGCGTGAGGATATTTCATTGAGAGAAAGTGCATTTCAGATAGCACTCGCGATACGTGAGGAAGTGCTTGATCTTGAGAAAAGCGGTATTTCAGTAATTCAGGTTGACGAGGCCGCCCTGCGGGAAAAGCTGCCGCTGAGGAAATCGGATCGAAGTTCCTATCTTGACTGGGCGATACCTGCTTTCAGACTTGTACACAGCGGGGTAAAACCGGAAACTCAGATACATACCCATATGTGTTACAGCGAATTTTCGGACATAATAAAGGAAATTGACAATATGGATGCAGATGTTATAACTTTTGAGGCTTCACGCTCCGATCTGAGTATTCTTGATGATTTAAAGGAAAATCATTTCCGCACGGAGGTGGGACCGGGAGTATATGATATTCATTCTCCGAGAATACCGTCAAAGGAGGAAATAAAAACCTCACTTCGGAAAATGGTTTCCAAAATTTCGCCCGAAAAACTATGGGTTAATCCGGACTGCGGACTTAAGACAAGAGGAACAGATGAAACTGTTCATTCACTTAAAAATCTTGTGGAAGCCGCAAAAGAATTGAGAAAAGAAAATAACGCATAGAAACGGAGTATCTCTGATGACTCTACAACAATTAAAATACATAATTGAAATCGTACATTGTGGCTCAATAACAATGGCGGCACAAAAGCTTTTTGTAACTCAACCGAGTCTGTCAAAGTCGGTGGCTGAGCTGGAGCAGGAAATGGGTATAACCATCTTTCTCAGAAATAACAGAGGGGTTATTTTATCAGAGGAGGGTGTAAAATTCCTTTCCTATGCCCGACAGGTCGTTGAACAGGCAGAGCTTCTGGAGCATACCTATAAATGCGGTGAAACCGTAAAACGTGTTTTTGCCGTATCTGCTCAACATTATGCATTTGCGGTAAATGCCTTTGTTGCTCTGGTAAAGGAGTACGATAAGGATAAATATGAATTTTCCCTGCGTGAAATGCGGACATATGATATTATCGAGGACGTACATACACAGCGGTCGGAACTGGGGATAATATTTTTGAGTAATTTTAATCGTGAGGTTATTCAGCGTATTCTCCAAAGCAAAGAACTTGAATTCACTCCTCAGTTTACCGCTTCACCTCATGTATTCGTGAGCAGGAATAATCCTCTTGCCGGTAAAAGCTCAGTAAGCATGGATGATCTGCTCGCATATCCCCGACTCACCTATGATCAGGGAATAAACAATTCCTTTTATTTTTCCGAGGAGCTTCACAGCACGGCTGAAAGTCCGAAAAATATTATCGTTTCCGATCGTGCCACCCTTTTTAATCTTGTAATCGGGCTGGACGGATATACAATTTCTTCGGGAATACTGAGCAGCGATCTCAACGGAACGGATATAATCGCAATACCGCTGCAAAGTGATGAGATTATGGAGGTAGGATATATACGTTCTGCTGAGCGACCGCTCAGTAAAATGGCGGAAAGATATCTTGAGCTTTTTCAAGAATATATTGAGGGCTATGGAAAATAAAATATTTTGATTGTTTGAATCGGCGGTTCGGGTCACACCAAACCGCCGATACTTTTTTAGATATATAGTATCCCCTCAATGTATCCCCTCAATCCTCCAGCGACTTCAAATAATAATTTGAAAATGGTAAAATAACTCCAAAG
>CANPXK010000168.1 GCA_947585965.1 uncultured Clostridia bacterium | reverse complement strand
CCGAATGAAAATAATGCAATATTGCAGTTGATTTTTCTTTTCATACAATACCACCCAAGGATAGTATTTACTTTTTTTTGCATAATATAATCATTTATCTGACCTTTGCGGGTCAAATTTTTTATTCTTTTGCCCCAATTATAAGAAGGTAATTCTTTATTTTACAAGCCGGCGGCACTATAAAAAAACTGTGCCCGACCGTAACATATAAACAAAATCAGAAAAGGAGCTTTTATTTATGACAGAAAAAAGGTTTTATTGGCTGAAGCTTAAGGAAAATTTTTTCGACGAATTTTATATAAAGACTATGAGAATACTTGATAACGGCGGCGAAATGGTTATAATCTACATGAAAATAATGCTTTCCGCACTTAATTCCAAAGGGAAAATTAAATACAGAAATATACTTCCAAGCTGTTATGAGGAAATTGCCATCACCATAAATGAGGATGCCGAAAAAGTGCATAAAACTTTGGATTTTCTCGTAAAAACAGGAAAGGCTGTAATAAATGATGACGGAGATATACTCCTTCCGGAGCTTTGTGAAATGCAGGGAAGCGAATGTTCCTCCGCTGAAAGAGTCAGAAAATCAAGAGAAAATAAAGCGTTACAATGTAACGAAAATGTAACGTCAGATATAGATAAAGATATAGATATAGAGAAAGATATAGATAAAGATATAGAGAAAGATACAGAGATAAAGAATACGGAAGAAAATCTATCTGTAACCGAAAAGCGAAAAAATAATATTGACTATAAAAAAATAACCGAGGAATTTAACAGCATATGCAAATCTCTGCCAAGAGTAACAACTATCAATAAAAATCGGAAAAATAAATTAGACATGGCATACGTTCAGCTGGACGGTAAGTTTACTGAATTTTTCCGTAAAATTGAAAATTCCGATTTCCTTACAGGAAGAAACGGAAAATGGAAATCATGCTTTGATTGGGTGTTTAAGGCGGAAAACCTGATTAAAATTCTCGAGGGAAATTATGATAATAAACCGGAAGTGTCGGGTAAGTTTACGAACACAGGCGATTATGCACCCACATATTCGATTGACGAATTTGAAAATCAAAGTGTACTTGATTATTATGCCTGACTGTAAAAATATTATCCTGCACTTGTTTTTTCTTATTTTCGTATTGTATCATGGGATATTTTATGTTAAAATTAAGGTAACAGGCGAATTTATGCTCTGTAATATTATCCGAAAGAAACGGAGATGTCATTATGCTTACAGATATAGAAATTGCACAACAAGCCGATATAAAGCCTATAAAAGATATTGCTTCCAAACTCGGCATAGATGAAAATGACCTTGAATATTACGGTAAATATAAGGCTAAACTGTCAGAATCATTTATTAATACAATGTCAGATAAACCTGATGGTAAACTTATTCTTGTGACTGCCATGAATCCTACACCAGCAGGCGAGGGTAAAACTACTACCTCTGTCGGTCTTGGCGATGCACTGTCGGCTCTCGGAAAAAAGACCGTACTTGCACTGCGTGAGCCATCGCTCGGTCCTGTTTTCGGAATTAAAGGCGGAGCTGCCGGCGGCGGCTATGCTCAGGTTATACCTATGGAGGATATCAATCTGCATTTCACCGGAGATATGCACGCAATCACTGCCGCAAATAATCTTTGCTGTGCTATGCTTGACAATCATATTCAACAGGGTAACGCTCTCGGTATTGACGTCAAGAGAATACTTATCAAACGCTGTCTTGATATGAATGACAGGGAACTCAGAAACATAGTTGCAGGTCTTGGCGGAAGAATGAACGGCGTTCCTCGTGAAGACGGATTTATCATAACAGTTGCAAGTGAAGTCATGGCTATACTATGTCTTGCCGATAATATTGATGACCTTAAACATAGACTTGGCAATATTCTTATAGCTTATGATACAAACGGAAATCCCGTATATGCAAGGGACATAAAGGCTGACGGTGCTATGACGGCACTTCTTAAAGATGCAATTAAGCCTAATCTTGTACAAACTCTTGAAGGTACTCCGGTACTTATTCACGGCGGTCCTTTCGCTAATATCGCACACGGCTGTAATTCCGTAAGGGCAACTAAACTTGCACTAAAGCTTGGCGATTACTGTGTGACAGAGGCAGGATTCGGCTCAGACCTCGGTGCGGAAAAATTCTTTGATATAAAATGCCGTAAGGCAGGCTTGAAGCCAAGTGCTGCTGTTATCGTTGCAACAGTAAGGTCACTTAAATATAATGGTGGTGTCCCGAAAACAGAGCTTACGGAAGAAAACCTTGAAGCACTCAAAAAGGGTATTGTAAATTTAGGTGCACATATTGAAAATATGCATAAATTCGGTATACCGACAGTTGTTGCCATAAATCGTTTTCTTACTGACAGTGATTCCGAGCTTGAGTATATTCAAAAATTTTGCACTGACCTTGGTGCTGATTTCGCTATGTCCGAAGTATTCGCTAAGGGCGGTAATGGAGGTAAGATTCTTGCCGAAAAGGTTATTGCCGCTGCTGATAAAAAATCCGAATTTAAAACTATATATCCTGATAATATCAGCATTAAAGAAAAAATTGAAACCGTTGCCAAAAATATTTACGGTGCTGACGAAGTGGTATATACAACTAAGGCTGAAAAGGCTCTTGCCGATATTGAAAAATTAGCAGTTTCCGATTATCCCGTATGTATTGCAAAAACTCAGTACTCACTTTCGGATAATCCTTCTCTGTTGGGACGTCCGAGGAATTTTGTAATTACCGTACGTGATATACGTCTGTCAAACGGTGCAGAATTTATTGTTGTCTATACCGGTGATATTATGACAATGCCGGGATTACCTAAAGTTCCGGCAGCAGAAAAGATTGATGTTGATTCAACAGGAAAAATTACCGGTCTTTTCTGAATTGTATGTTGATCATGAATAGGCATGGGGGTGTCAACAATGAACAGGGATGAAAAAATAGTAATGCTGAAGCTTGATATCATATTCAAGCGGATTTTCGGAAACGCAAACAATACCGACATTATATCTGCCTTTATATCCGATCTGCTTGAAATTCCCCGGGAAAGCATTAAGGCTGTCTATATCAATAATGTCGAGCTTACACCGGAGTTTTTTGAGCAGAAATTCAGCAGGCTTGATTTGAAGCTTAATGTAGACGACAGAATTGTCAATATTGAAATGCAGGTCAACAGAGAAGTTGATTTCAATGAACGCACACTGTATTACTGGTCTAAAATGTATAGTGAAGAGCTTAAAACAGGCGAAGAATACGGCGAGCTTAAGCAAACTATATGCATTAATATTATCAATTTCAATCAATTTGACTGCAAGGATTATCATTCGCATTTCAAGGTACTTGAAACAAGCAGGCATGAAGTATTGACAAATAAATTTGCGATACATTTTTTTGAATTGAGAAAGATAAAATATGCAAAGAAAAATAAACGTATGGAAGATTGGCTGAATCTTATAAATGCCGAAACGGAGGGTGATCTTATGGATATACAGAATTCAACGACAATTCCGGAGGTTAAAAAGACAATAGTTATGCTCAGGGAATTAAGTGCTGATGAAAAGGTACGTCAGGAGGCATTTTACCGTGAAAAGCGTATTCATGATGAAGCTACTGCCCTGAACGGAGCAAGAAAGGAAGGAATCGAAATAGGCAG
>CANPXK010000167.1 GCA_947585965.1 uncultured Clostridia bacterium | reverse complement strand
GGAGAGGTATCGAAGTGGTCATAACGGGGCTGACTCGAAATCAGTTTGACGGCAACGTCACGCGGGTTCGAATCCCGCCCTCTCCGCTCAATGCTTAAAAATCCGCTTGTCAGGCGGATTTTTAACTTATATCCCCGAAAAATCCCCGGATTATCGTTTTTTAAACGCAATTCGGGGATTTTTTAAATTATATTATCAAGAACTTGCAAAGCTCTTTCGCTTCCCTTGGGGTATAAATACGAATATGTCTGCAAGGTCATTTTGATATCTGAATGTCCGGACCTGCGTGCGATTTCTTGAATATTAATACCATTATTGGCGAGGAGCGAAGCATGAGATTGTCTGAAATCGTGGATACGGATTTGTCTGACGTTTGCCGATAACACGTTCGGTAAATTATTCAAGCTTTACTACAAAATAAAGTAATGCCCTGAATTCACTATATATATTCTTACGCATTGTTATACCAAGACCTGAAGATTCTATTTTATTCTTCCATAATTGAAGATTTTGTACATTCAGTTTATTCAATTTACAATCTCCGAGGTATGGTAACACATTACGCTTGAAAATATCAATACTTTTATTTAATGATGTTTCTCTCACTTTATGTTTTTTGCAGCAATATGCCGGCTATAAAGATTGTTTACAGTTTTTTCTGCCGGAGCAGTTTCTTTAACCTGATGTGTTAATTCCGGTTCAAGTTTCTTAGTTCCATCAGATACGCGTAAGCTGTACGCTCAATCTGCCTGTTTCTACCACCGGTATCGGTGTAATTTACCCGTACTCTGTATTTTTTGCTTACCGTCCTTTTAAACGGGGTTGCCGGCTTTATCAACTACTTTGTTTATCGGCATTTTACCACACCTTCCTTTAAAAAAATTTCCGCCTCCTGCTTTTATTTGCAGGCGGCGGATTTTTCGCTAATTATGATATTCAAGCAAAATGCAGTTCTTCTTTAAGTGCCTTTTGCAGCAGCTGCGGGAAATTCACCTTTTCCCTCACCGCCATATCATTCAGCCATTTAGGAATTGTCAGGGTTTTTTGATAATTTTTCAAAATGAACTCTTGTGTATTCCTCAACATAAACAGTATTGATAAAAGTACTTTCATACTCGTTGAAATAGTTTGTGTTAATATTTAATTCTTGTTGACGTTACATTTTCTTTGATTTTGTTGCGTTTACTTTAAAAATTAACTGTAAAAAGAAACGCGGTAGCAAGCTCACCAAAACAGAAAAAATGGTACTTGCAACCGCAACATTAAACCTTATCAAAGCTGTTTAAGAGAGCTGCTGAAGTGATAAGGTGAATCCGGACAGGGGGAGCAGCAATTCCTCCTAAGTAGGATTGTACAAAAATCCTTAGCTGTTGTCAACGTTATCTGAAAGAATATGTTTAGCAAGCAACATGATAGATATTATATTTAATACTATCATAATCGCGTCAAGCAATATGCTAACCTTTTTCAATGTGTTCAACCTCCTTTATGTGAATTTGGATTATCAGTTCTACCAAGTAGATAGTCGGCTGAAACATCGAAATAATCACACAACAAATTAATGCTGTCATACTTAGGCAGTTGCCGCCCGCTTTTCCGGTGGCTTATTAATGCTTCTGAAATGCCTGTTTCCTTTGACATTTGGTAGGCTGTTATATTATGCATTTGTAGAAGTTCTTTAAGAATATCTTTAAACATTTGTGCAGCACTCCGAACTTATCAAAAGTTAAGTAAAACTATTAACTAATTACTTAACATTTCAATAGTATAATATAACTACAGTGATAATACAAGTAAATAATACCATGGATCACTGAAAAAAACAAGGAGGTTGAATATTCAAAATACGGCGGCAGGTGTCAGAAAGGAGATAAAAACGGATGTAATGACAAATGAGCAGTTTAAAACTATTCTTGAAATGATTGTATAAATCAACAAAGGCAGTAAAGACAAGGCAGATGCAATCAAAAAAATAGAAGCCTTAGTCAACAAAGACTAAGACTTCAAGCACCAAATCAAAGCTATGCGGTGACTTGCCCGCCGCATACCTATGATTACTACAGTATAAACCAAAATGGCAAGATTGTCAAGGATGTTAAATCCGATTTTTTTGGGAGGCGGAAAAAGTGAGCATAGGAGAAAACATCAGGCGACTGCGTGAAAACAGAAACCTCACACAAATACAGCTTGGTGAGATGATTAATGTGACACAGTCGATGATTGCACAGCTTGAGTTCGGCTAAAAAATGGTATGTCACGGCAATAAAAACAGCGGTTATGCCGATAGTTGCGGCTTTTCAATCTGCACTCAATACGGGTATGCTGCTGCCGTCCGAGCGGGGTACATATTACTTTGCCTTTGATATGAAACAGCTGCTTAAGGGCGATATACTTAAGCGTTATCAGGCTTATAGAATAGCACTTCAAAGTCGTTTTATGCAGCCGAACGAGGTACGATATGAGGAGGACTTTGAGCCGTATGAATATGACTTTATCACTCTCGGACTCAGCGATGTTCTTTTAGATTTAAAGAATAAGACAATTTATACACCTAACACAAATCAAACCGTAAAATTTGGTGAGGCTGCGGTTCAGAAAAATATTGACAATCAGACTTCAAGTGCTATAATTGAAGACAGATACAATGACGGCAGTAATTTTACCAAAGACGAACACGGTCGCTTTACCGGAAGTACCGGAACAGGCGGCGGATCGGGCGGCGGAGGTTCTTCGGGCGGAGGCAAAAGCCGAAAAGGCTCGAAGAAAAGAAAAAATCAGCCGAAAATGTCATCAGAGGAGTTATATTGGGTAACACACGGTATAGCTACCGACTTTCCGAGGTTAAAGCCGGATGGAAAGTTGAATACATACGAGTATGGAGACTATCGATATGACTTCTATGTTCACGATTTTGCTTCTTATAAATTTGTCAATAAGAAAAAGCTGAAATGAAAGGCGATTGATTGACTATGACAAAACGAGAAAAATTAGAGTCCCTATTGAAACCTTATCTTGAAGCGAATATTGTAACAGAAATACCAAATCAAGTTAAAATGGGTATTGATAATGTTTTGAGGGATGCAGAAGATTATGATTTGTATGATGAATACATAGAAATAGCAAAAAATAATCCTATTTCAGAGGATGATCCGGAAAAATCATATTATGATTTGAGGGAGAAAACTATTAAATATGTACCGCCCCTTGAAATAGTAGATGTTGATGTCGATGTTTATGAGGAAGAGGAGGACGATGATGAAGAAGGTGAAAACTTTGGAGATTATGAATATGAAGGAGATTAATATTAGCCGCCCTGAGTAATCGAGGCGGTTTTTTGTACCCGAAAGAAGGAAATAGAATGGACGATTATACAACCACGGCAAATTTTAAACAGAAAAGTTTTGATGAATTGCCGGATGAGGAAAAAGAAAAAATTATAACATACCTGCGGTCAAGGCTCGGGGATAATTTTAACGAGGAAATACTGCGTAGAAAACTTAATAAATAAGCACTTGAAAAGGCAATGCCCTGAATCAAGTGCTTTTTAAGTTTGGTAAAATGATAATTATTTGACAAATCATTTCAAAGATGATAATATATAGTCGAGAGTACAACACAAAGTGGTAGGCGGTTTTCTCCCGTAAGGGAGGTGATAACTTATGTCAGTTTCCGAATTGTTTCAGTTCGTGATTATGTTGACGGCTGTTATC
>CANPXK010000166.1 GCA_947585965.1 uncultured Clostridia bacterium | reverse complement strand
TTTGTTGTGCCCTTGCTGTCCTTAACCGTTACCTTGATATTATAGGTCGTTGCCGTACCCGGCTTGAAGCTTACGGAGGTTGCAGTTGTATTTGCCTGCTTTGTTGACCAGTTTGTATCCGTTGACTTCTTATAGTAGTAAGAATATGTATACGGACTTGTTCCGCCGCTTGCCTTACCGCTTATTGTTACGGAATTGCCGAGTGTTATCGATGTTGCGGAAACTGTTGAATTATTTGCAAGATCTGTTATAACGTCGTCTCCTTCAGCCGTGAAGGTTTTGGAAACGGTTGCGGTCTTGCCTGTGGAATCCTTTATGATACACTTGATAGTGTGACTGCCTGATGTTCCGGGCTTCCATGAATAGGTTGCTGTTGAGTTATAAGCCTTAACAACATTTCCGTCAACCGAGAACTGATATGTGTAGGGAGCTGTTCCGCCGTATCCTACAGCTTTAAGGGTAAGAGCTGTTGTTGTGAGCTGAGGAGCTGATCTGTCTGTGCCGAAGTTTACCTGAAGGGGAGTGCCATCTCCGATATCCGGATCAGGAGTATTTCCGCTGCTCTGACCTATTCTTGCGAGGGGAACTGTTATAACATCAATATCTTCCTTTTCTGCTGAAGTTGATTCATCGGCTGCATACGGTTCGGTGGCATTATCAAGCATAGTCATATCCATTGGGATACAGCCTGTTCCGCCCTTGCCGAATGTTGAAATATGCATAACACCTATGCCGTTGCTTTCAAGATAGCTTTTTGTTATTCCAAGGGCTGAAAGCGGAATTGTCATGTAATAGAAAGTATCCTGATTCTTGTCATGACCGAGAGTTAAGAAGTCAACCCAGTTTGACGAAGAGCTTGTAAGATTCGAGGGAGTATAGCCGTCATATCCGTTACCCTTTATGCCTGTGATTTTTGAACCGAAGAAGCCATCCTTATACTTATAAGAAATTCCTCCATCGGTGAATGAAGTGACATTATCATAATTGAAATATCCGTCTGAACCTGTTTTGAAGAGTGCAGGCTGTCCTACGCCGGGTTTAGAGGAGAAACACATAAGTGCATCTATATCTGTTTCAAAGCCGACTGTGAGATCCCATACATATTTTCCGCCTGCCATTGTTCCCTTAGACATATCTGCGGAAGAACCTTTGCCGAGATTGAAAGCGATCATCTGCGGTATATCACCATTCCACGGTTTACCGTTATCGCTTATCGGATATCCCTGTGCAGGATCGACGACATCGGTTACATTTGTAAACTGCCAGCCGAGATAGAGGTTTGTGCTGTCCCATGCGCCATACAGTGCATAAGTATCATATACAGGACCTTCGTGTGAACCTCTGAATATACGAGGATCGTCATTTGCAACTCCCTGTGCTATAATCATATCCTCGGTAAAATCTGATGGTCCGGTTATAGTTTTCTGTTTGCCGACCTGTCCGCTCGGGTTTGTTGCATATTTTCCGCCGAGCGCAGAGGAGGAAGCGGCTATTGTGCTTATTGCAGGAGCATTTACCGTACTTATTGTTGAAGTTGTTTTTACAACATAATCCTTTTCATAAGTAAATGTATAGCTCTTTGTTGTGCTGTCCGAGCCTTTAGCGGTTGTCTTAACCGTAACGGTCGTGTCGCCGATCTTGCCCTGACCGATTGTTACTTTCTTAGAACCCGTAAAGGTCTTTGTCGGACCGTTATCTACCGAATATGTACCGCTTACTGCGTTTGCAAGTGTAAGGGTAATATCGAGTGTTTCTGTTGTAAACTTCGTTCCCGAAGCCTTATCTGCCGTTACAGTAGGATCTTTCACCGGAACCGGAGCACTATATTTTTCCCATGAATGACCCGAACCGAATTTCATTGACTGATTGCCGATAGAAAGTCCCGGCTCCTTGTCGGCGGGGTATCTGTTTGTTGTAGCGTCACTACTTTCGGTGAATATGACTCTGCCGCTTGTAAGGTTCTCAGGAACTTCCATTTCATAGAAGCCGCTTGAGCCCTTCGACATCTGGACACCGGGCCACTTTGCATTTGAAACAGCACTGTCTCCGTCTCCGACATAAATGTAAGCATACACGGTTTTCCAGTTGTATGATGAGTTGTCGAAGTATATCTTTGTTACCGAAGCGGGATCTTTCTTTGTGTACGTATATTTAGCTGTTGCCTGTGAACCGTCCTCTTTTGTACCGGAAAGATTAACAGTAACGCTTGAGCCTGCCGATGTTGAGGCACCGACTGTTATTTTCTGACCGTTAGTATAAGAACCGGATGCACCCTCGGAGGTTGAATATTTTGCATTTGTTACATTGCTGCAATTGAGCGTTACCGAGAGGGTATCCGTAAAGGTTGTTCCCGTTGCGGGAGAAGCGGATACGCTGCCTTTAGCGGGAATAGGAACGTCACTCGGGTTGTATATTACAGCAATACCGGAGCTGCCTATATGACCGGAAATTGTTGTAGCTGTGACAGTCCATGTGCTGCCGGAAATCTGGTCTACATACGTACCCGGAGCAGTTGTTCCGCCGCCGTTTGTTACGCTGACGTCCATATTGCTGCCGCTGCCGGCTGAGATAACCGCACCCTTTTCACGACATACAACACCGCAGTTATTGCTCTTTACATAGTAGTCTTTCTGACCTACCATCGCATTTTTGAACTTGTTTACTTCTGCAACCTCTGTGCTTGTAAAGTGTGTACTGCCCTTTGAACCGATCTTTATGCTGTCTTTGTCATGTGTTGACGGACGTGAGAAATATAGAGCGGGTATTCCGTTACGGCTTGCTACTATTGCATATGCACGGTCGATAACATTCTGATCCATATTCCATGATTTATCCCATGTATCGCCGTTAGCAAAGGTATCATGGCTCTCAGCCCAATACAAAAGTTTATCGTTTGCAAGACCTATCGTGCAGTAGTTTCCGAAGCCGTCCGGTGCTGTGCCTTGATTATATGAATTACGTACGTTAGCACTGTATACGCTGTCGGTTACACCTATATACTTGGAGTATTCACGGAGAATATTATTTCCCTGTTCTCCGGTTACTCCCGGATTGTTAAGAATTTCACCGTAGTACCACAATCCGGAAACGCTTGTAACTGTAGGCCAAAACTGGTCGCCCTCACTTGGAAGACCGATGTGCTTTGCAGCGTCCCATCTGATACCTTCAAATCCCATGCCTTTTAGTTCTTCTACATATTTTTTAACACATTGCTGAACATAGGAATTTTCGGTATTTAGGTCGGGCATACCGATTTTACCGTGTGTGGTTTTATAACGGTCGCCGTCAGCCGCATCACCTATACTACTGTCGTGCCAATACTGTGAATCTCTGAGATCGCTCTGAATATTGCTATGATCGCCGGCGAGATGGTTTGCAACGATATCGGCAACCATCTTTATTCCGTACTTCTTTGCTTCATCAACAAGCGACTGAAGCTCCTGCTTCGTACCGAGTGCACTTGTTCCTACATAGAATCCGAGCGGTTGATAGAACCACCACCAGGGACCTGTTCCACCGGTTGGCTGCGGCGGTGAAATTTGGATACTTGTGAAACCTGCCTCTGCAATCTCCGGAAGCATAGCCTGAATATCGGTGTATTTCCACGTGAAACAGTGAAGAATATTACCGTCGGGGATACTGTCTGCTAAACCGTAGTCACCGGAACCCGAGGCTATTGCAGAGGTTGTCGCCGCATCTGCTTCGATTGCAGG
>CANPXK010000165.1 GCA_947585965.1 uncultured Clostridia bacterium | reverse complement strand
GATTATGTTAAAATGGTAAATAATAATTCTCTTGCAGATAACGGTTCGCTCGGTACTGTTTCCTACGAGGATATATGCAAAAAGGAATTTACCGTTCTCCCCACAGGGTTCAGGTATCAAAAAAATGACCGCGGAACGTTTGATTACATCAAAGACAGTTCCAAGGAAATCAATAGTATTCTTGATAAATACGGTATTAAATTAAAAGTAAAGGGCATCATCAGACAAAATCCTGCAGACAATTCCTCAAATAATTTATTACAGCAATCTTTCTCCTCATATTATGATACTCCTGCTGTCGGTTATACCTATAAGCTCACAAATAAAATAATAGATGTTTCTGCGAATTGTGAAGTTATCAAGGCACAACTGAAAGACAGAAATAAAAGCGTTCTGACAGGAATATCATTCGATGAAAAAGACAAAAGAATCTTAGCAGAGTCAGTTAAAAACGCATTAATCAATATGGACGAAAGCAGTAAAGCAGACTTTGTATCGTCTATGCTCGGCAATACCGACTCGAATGTCGGCGTTGGTGAGGGGGAAACGAACGCATCTGACCCGGTAGAGCAATTAAACAACCGGCTCGAATCGGCAACCGATGAACAGCTTCTTGAGATTTATAATGACTCATTCTCATTTCCCAAAGACTTAGATGCCACTTTGTACGAAATAGGATATGCCGCTTATGAAAATCCAACTTCAATAGTTATATATCCCGATACCTTTGACGGTAAAGAGGGCATACTCAGGCTCCTCGATCAATACAACGATTCTGTCGGAGCGAATGACAAAATCAATTATATTGATTATATTAAGGACATAACCGACAGAATATCAAGCATGATCGACACACTGTCATATATACTTATTGCATTCGTTGCGGTTTCACTTATAGTTTCATGCATTATGATAGGTATTATAACTCATATATCCGTTCTTGAACGTACTAAAGAAATAGGCATACTCCGTGCGCTCGGTGCATCAAAGGGAAATATTTCTCAGGTATTTAACGCCGAAACCTTTATTATCGGACTGCTTTCGGGAATTATAGGTATAGTTGCCGCTGTCCTGCTATGTATACCGGCAAATGCGGTTATAGGTGCTATGGGCATTGTAGAAAGCGGTGCAATAACTATTTCCGTGCCTGTTCTGCCCTCAGCTGTTCTTATAGTCATAAGTACCCTGATTACTATGATCGGCGGATTTATTCCCGCAAAATGCGCGGCGAGAAAAGATCCCGTAGTCGCTTTGAGAACCGAATAAATCCAAAAAAATCAGAGGATTTTACCGTCCTCTGATTTTTTATTATGCGATTTTCCTCTTTTTAGCTGATACAAATATTCCTCCCAAAACAAATATTACCGCAAAACCAAACATAACAAGGGTATTGACCCCGAGTGACATAATGCTTCCGCCGAGATTTTCCGCTGTTGTAATAATCTCACTGTTTTGTATGTACCAATATGTCGGGAAAATATGGGATATGCCCTTTACCCATTCCCCCAGAAATTCGGCGGGAACAAACACACCGCACAAAAAGCTTGAACCGAGTGCTATTACATTGACGATTCCCGATATAGCATTTTTCGGAAGGAGGAATGTGCTGAGGAAATATGCAAGTGCCAGCGTTGCTACACTAAAAACGAACATATTAAGTATGTACATTGCTCCCCTTACGGTCAGAAGAATATCACCTATCATCAGATAACCAAGTACGGAGAAGAAAAACCATACTACCAGAACATATGTAAGACATGACATAAAAATATCAAAATTATATCTTTTATAATTTTTGCTGCTTACTATTGTTCTTTTGCGTATCATAAGATTATTGAAGCTCGAAAGAACAAGACATATAATAAAGAGAATACATGACATAAGGCTATAGGGTACAAAGTCAAAATATATTGAGGCTTTTGTAAGTGCGGATGTGTCGAGAGCTGTTGCCATTTCAACCTCCGCTTTTTCCTCAACCGCTTTATTTACGGCTTTGATAAGCTCATTTTCGTCTAAAATATTATCAGCATAAACATTCTGAATACACAGATATCTGCTTATAAGAATTCCGGTAAATGCAGCATAGCTTTCCCCTGTTGACTTGATTACGGGTGAAGGCGACTTGCCGTCAAGCACATCCTTGCCGAAGTTTTTCGGGATGGTGACTACACAGCAGATTTCACGGTAAAACAATGCATCCGCTATTGCTTCTTCTCCGCTTATTTCCACAATTTCGCAGTTTTCTTTGAGGTATTTTTCAAAATTATCCGATACCTTTGAAGAACTGTCATTATTTATTACCACTATGCTTGGCTTTTCACTTACAAACCTCCCGTTTGAGTTGTCCGTCTGCATAGTCAGGGCAGCAAAACCTATAACTATCGCAGTGTAAATTATTATCATTACTATATTTTTTCTTATCACCTTAAGAAAGGCATTAAATACTGTCATACCTCTGCCTCCTTAATCTTCTCCACGATAAAATAAGCATTACGACAGAAAATATTACAAGACTTGCCGCATCTATGATATATCTGTCAGTGCTGTTGTAATAATAAAGTGCATATAAACCATCGGTTATCATCGCAACCGGATTTATCATATTTAGAATGGGAAAACCCTTGTCAATTACATTTTTCATTGTTACTCCCATCATTCCGGCAAGGAAACAACACGCCATAACTATACCAACAAAGGCTGTGGTTTTGGCATTTTCGCTCATTCTGAAAAATATGTCTACCACTATTCCCAATGTCAGTCCCGCAATAGTGCCAAGAATTGAAATAAGTATTATCAGCGGTAAATTATTACCGAAATCAACCTTGACATAGAAAATCATCATAAGGTATAGCAGAACCAGACCGAAAAGCTGTACTAAAAATGCAGCTGAAAGCGAACCGAGAAGCATTCCGCCCTTCTTTGACGAGCTTACCGAAGTGCGTTTTCCTACAGCCGTTATATCGGCAAGCTTATAGCCGATAAGTGTCAATGAAAAAAGACCACTGTACATACAAGCCATTGCAATAAGTGAATAATATTCTATCATAATATAGCTCATATTACCCGATGAATCATTTTTGATATTAACGTCAAAATCAAATACCTTTGAAGATACGTCATTATATATCCTTTCACTATCAACATTCATATTTCCGCTTTGCATTTCCTGATTTACTTTGCTTTCCACTAAATCCTTTATAACGGATATATCGCTCTTTATCTCGTCAATGATATAGCTGAAAATTGTTTCTTCAATGCCCGTGGAATTGACAACAACCTTTACATCATCATCTTTGACGGAAAGATATCCTGCAATTTTGTCATCCTTGAGAAGCTCCTTTGCCTTGTCGGAGCTTACATATTGTATATTGAAAACCTTGCTGTCACCCTCACCCAGTATCTTGAGTGTTTCTTTATATATGAGATTACCCCTGAAACCCTCATCATTTATAACAGCGATATCCACAGGTTCGGATTTACCCGATTTTTCTGCAATCTCCGAAAAAGCCATATTAAACAAAAAACACATAATCAACGGAAATGCAAGCGTCCAGAAAACCAGACTCTTATTTTTCAGCAAAAGCAAAAGTGAATATTTAAAATTATGTATAAACATCAATCTCTCAGCTCCTTGCCCGTAAGTTCAAGAAATACATCATTAAGTGTAGGTCTTTCCGAATATATCTTATTATAGGATATTTCATTATTTCGGAAAAAAT
>CANPXK010000164.1 GCA_947585965.1 uncultured Clostridia bacterium | reverse complement strand
CAAAGCTCGGGTACAAGGCTCAGAAATATTATTAACAGGAGAGGATAATATATGGATAATATATCCGAGGTTATGAATACAAGAAGAAGCATACGTAAATTTACGGATGAACCCGTACCCGAGGAGGATATAAATAAAATTGTAAGCTCCGCTCTTTTGTCGCCGAGTGCCTGTAATTGTCAGAGCTTTTATTTTGTTGCCGTGAGGAATAAGGAGCTTATCGAAAAAACAGCCGATGCTGTTGAAAAGGGCATAGATGATTTTTATTCCGAAGCCGAAGCGGAATATACGGCGTTGAGGAAAAAGCAGTCAACGTTTTTTAAAAAGGCACCGCTTGTAATTTTTGTATATCTTACCGATATGGAATATTATCAGAAGCAGGCAGTGGATGTATATGCCTCAAAGGGATATGACAGCAGGGAAATGCTCAGAATGATTGGTGAGCCTGATGTACTTTCCGTAGGGGCTGCCGTTGAAAATATGCTGCTTACGATACATTCCCTCGGTTATGGTGCCTGTTGGATGAGCGACCCGATTGTTTCCGAGGGGAATATAAACGAGGTATTGGGGATGAATCCGAGTTATAGGCTTATGGGTGTCATACCCGTAGGAAAATCCGCCTACACGCCAAGACCGAAGAAAAGCAAGGAGCTTTCGGATATACTTGAAATAAGGTAGGGAATGGGATTATGACTCATATATATTTTGTCCGTCATGCACAGCCGGATTACAGGACAGGGGAGGACAGTACATACGGATTATCCGCTGAGGGCATAATTGACAGACTGAAGGCGGCGGAACTGCTTTCGGATATAAGGCTTGATGCGGCGATTTCAAGTCCGTACCGAAGAAGTATTGAAACAATAAGACCGTGTGCCGAGGAACATAAACTTGATATTTTTACGGATATACGCCTGCGTGAACGTGATAAGGGACAGTCAGGAAATAATTATGAGCTTTTCAAAAGACGTTGGTCGGACTTTTCGTATTGTGAGGAGGACGGTGAATGTCTTGGTGACTGCCAAAAAAGGAATATTGCCGCTGTTAATGATATATTAAGAAAGTACAGTGATAAATCCGTGCTTATTGGAACGCATGGTACTGCTTTGAGCCTGATAATAAATTACTATGATAATTCCTTTGGTCTTGACGGTTTTATGAGAATAATAGATTATATGCCGTATGTGATAAGAATGGATTTTGAGGGCGAAGACTTTGTGGGTAAGCAGGAGCTTGGATTTGTCGAAAAGGAATTTCATGGACAGAAATAACAGGAGAGAAACAGGATGATATACAGTCTTAACGGAAAAATTATACATACAGAGCCTAATATGGTAGTGATAGAATGCGGCGGAGTAGGCTATAAATGTCTTACGACAATGAATACAATACGTGCACTGCCGTCAACCGGCGAAAAAGCTATGGTTTATACACATATGATAGTCAGGGAAGATGCGGTGGAACTATGCGGTTTTGCCGAGCAGAGCGAGCTTAATTGTTTTAAGCTTCTTACTGCGATAAGCGGAGTAGGAGCGAAGGTTGCAATAGCACTTCTTTCGGAATTTACTCCCGAACAGATAGCGGTTGCGGTGTCTTCGGGTGACAGTAAAAAACTTACAAAGGCAAGCGGAGTAGGTAACAAGATAGCACAGAGGATAGTGCTTGAGCTTAAGGATAAGGTGAAAAAGCTTGCACCGACAGAAGGTGTCGGTATGATGCCGGGAGCAGCAGTGCCTGCCGCGATATCCGAGGGGAATATATCAAAGGCACTCGGAGCACTTGCCGTACTCGGATATTCACCCGATGAGGTTACTCCGTTTATGGGGGATATAGATCCGAATATGCCCGTTGAGCGAATAATAGGTGAAACACTTAAGGCTATAGGCAAAAAATAAAACAGTGAGGAAAGCTAATGGAAGATTTTGATTTTGAAAACAGGATAGTTTCTCCAACAGAAATAATGGGAGAAAACGGAGACGATAACCCGCTTCGTCCGAGAACGCTTGATGATTATATAGGACAGGATAAGGTAAAACAAAATCTTGCGGTTTTCATAGAGGCGGCAAAGCAAAGGGGAGAATCCCTCGACCATGTCCTTTTGTACGGTCCTCCCGGATTGGGAAAAACAACGCTTTCGGGAATAATAGCAAATGAAATGGGTGTAAATCTTCGTATAACCTCGGGACCTGCAATAGAAAAGCCGGGCGACCTTGCGGCAATGCTTACAAACCTTAATGAGGGTGATGTGCTTTTCATAGATGAAATACATCGGATATCACGGGCTGTGGAGGAAGTACTTTATCCTGCCATGGAGGATTTTGCCATTGATATAGTAACGGGAAAGGGGCAAATGGCGGCGGCATATCATCTCCCGCTTCCGCATTTTACACTTGTAGGAGCTACTACAAGAGCAGGGCAGCTTACAGCACCGCTGCGTGACAGATTCGGAGTTTCTTTGCGGCTTGAAATGTATACCCCGGAGGAGCTTGCGACAATAATAAAAAGGAGTGCGTCTATTCTTAACATACCGATAGAGCAGGACGGAGCATTGGAGATAGCCTCACGTTCGAGAGGGACACCGAGAATTGCAAACAGGCTGCTTAAGAGAGTGCGTGATTTTGCACAGGTGATGTCAAACGGTGTGATAACATTGAAAACAGCACAGATAGCACTTGAAAGACTTGAAATAGATGAGCTGGGACTTGATTCAAATGACAGACGTATGCTTAATGCCATAGTAAAATTCTATAAAGGCGGTCCTGTCGGACTTGAAACACTTGCCGCCGCAATTGGTGAGGAAGCCGTCACTATAGAAGATGTAATAGAGCCGTATCTTATGCAGATAGGTTTTCTTAACAGGACTCCGAGGGGACGCTGTATAACCCGTGCAGGCTGTCTGCACCTTGGAATTGATCTGCCCGATGTGCAGGATGCACAGATAAAATTTGATTAAAAGAGATGATGCTTATGCCGCTGCTGACGGTTTCGGGACTTAATACCTATGTAAAATCAATTCTGGATGAGGACACGCACCTCAAAAATATAATAATGTCTGCCGAGATATCAAATTATAAAAATCATTATCAGTCCGGACACAGATATATGACACTTAAGGATGAGGAAAGCAGTATAAGTGGCGTTATGTTTTCGCAATATGCCTCAAGGCTTAAGTTCGTGCCTGAAAACGGTATGGAGGTAATTGTAAGAGGAAGAGCCGCTTTATATACAAAGACGGGACAATATCAATTCTATATTGAGGATATGCGGCCTGTCGGGGCGGGAGAATTAAGCACCGCATTTGATATTCTTAAAAAACGTCTTGAAAAGGAAGGTATATTTTCCCCCGAGCATAAAAAAACACTGCCTGAATACCCGGAAAAAATTGGAGTTATAACCTCTGATACAGGGGCGGCAGTCGAGGATATATGCAAGACACTTGCAAGAAGATACCCTATAGGAGAGATAATTTTATGTCCTGTTCATGTTCAGGGAATAAATGCCGCACCCGAGCTTACCGCAGCTGTAAAGCGTTTTGACAGTATGAAATGTGCGGATGTGATAATAATAGGTAGAGGAGGGGGCTCCGCGGAGGATTTATCCGCCTTTAATGACGAGGGGCTGGTTCGTGCAATATATAACTGTGAGATACCGATAGTATCGGGTGTCGGTCATCAGACGGATACAACGCTGTGTGATTTTGTCGCTGACGCTGCGGCTGCTACACCGAC
>CANPXK010000163.1 GCA_947585965.1 uncultured Clostridia bacterium | reverse complement strand
GGCGGAAATTCAAATCCTATTTTCCCTTGTTTTTTATCCGCAACAAGGTACGCATCAAATTCTTTGCCGGACTTGTTTTTAAAGCCTTTAATGAGGGCAGTTTTGCCTTTTTCAATAAGCCGTCTTGCCTGCACATCCGAAATACTCTTTCCGCAGATTTCAGACGGTACAGAAAACTTGCAGCCGGTATCTTTTTTACCCGAACAAAAATAACCAAACTTACCCTTAATCACTCTTGCACCGCAAAAGGGACAAACCTGATTATCCGTCTGATCGGAATATTTTGTTGACGTTGAGTCCGTTATCTTTTGATACCAATCACGTACAGTTTTTTCAATATCCGAAACGAAGCTGTTATAATCCTCATTGCCGACAGAAATTTCATGCAGCCGCTTTTCCCACAAGCCTGTCAGCTCTGCACTTTTCAGCTCATCAACCGGAAGATTATCAACAATGTATATTCCTTTTTCTGTCGGATAGATTGTTTTGCCTTTTTTTGCAAGATAATTTCTTGCAAAAAGGGCATTTACAATAGCTGCCCGTGTTGCAGCAGTACCGAGTCCTTTATTTTCAAGCTTCATCAGACTTCGTGCTTCCTCATCTTCAATGTTTTTGCCTGCCGTTTCCATTGCTGTAATCAGGTCAGGCTCGGTATAACGCTTCGGCGGTTCGGTAAAACCCTGTTTAAGACTATATTTTCCCGAATAGCTTTCGCCCTCGTTTATCGGCGGTAAAGTTTCCTTTTTATCAGGCACAGCATCTACCGCATACCAACCGTTATTTGTAATGATACTGCCCGTTGCCTTGAATTTATTACCGTTTACATCAAGTATGATTGTCGTGTCCTCAAGCTCTGCTTTCGGGTACACTATTCTGATGAGCGACTTGACGAGCAAATCATAAAGCTGTTTTTCATCATTCGAGAGTTCCGATAGATCTTTAGGTACATTCATTGTAGGTATGATAGCCGGGTGACTGTCAACCTTGCTGTCGTCAAAATGCCGTTTTGTATATCCCTGCCATTGATCCTCCGGTATAGCGTACTTAGCATATTCGGGGAGCTGAAACAGCTTGCGGAGTGTAGCCGTAACCTCCGGCTGCATAGCAACCGTGAGATGTTCCGAGGAAGTCCGGGGGTATGACATAAACTTATGTTCATATAATTCCTGCATTACGGCAACAGTCTTTTTTAAATCCCAACCTAACTTTTTGCCGGCAGTTGCCTGAAGCTGTGTTGCATTGTACAATAAGGGCTGACCTACTGATTTTTTCTTTACGGTTTTATTTACAACCGTTCCATTTCCCGTACATTGTGCAAGAACATCTTTAGCCTTGTTTTCATCATCAAATTGTCCTTTTTCATACTCTGCCGTAAATTTTCCGTTTTCCGTAGTAAACTCGGCAAGCAGTCTCCAAAACGGTGTTTTTACGTGATTAATAATTTTCTTTTCACGTTCAACCACCATAGCAAGCACAGGTGTCTGAACCCTTCCGACCGACAGCATATCTTTTGATGACAGTTTCTTAGTAGCTGCAATCGTCAGATTTATACCGCATACCCAGTCGGCTATACTCCGGGCTCTGCCCGCTTTCTGAATATTTAATACCTCGCTGCTGTCCCTCAAGTGACCAAATGCATAGCGTATTTTTTGCGGTGTCAAATCCTCTATCCATGCTCTTTTCCACGGCTTAGTGCAGTTCATAGCTTCGTATATGTAGGCGAAAATCAGCTCGCCCTCACGATCCGGATCGGTAGCATTTATTATCAGATCGGCTTTTTCAAAAAATCCCTTTACATAATCAAAACAGGCTTTTGTCTTATCTTTTACGATAACCTCATATTTTTCCGGAATACACGGATAAACATTTAAATCCCACTTTGAGTATTGTTTTCCGTAACTTTTAGCGTCAGCCAACTGACAAAGGTGTCCCACTCCGTGGCACAGGACGGCGGGCTGTCCGTTAAAGGTAAATTCATAATGTCCGATTGTCGGCTCCTTCGGGTGTGCAATTCTTTTGCCGCCGTTCAGAGCTGTCGCTATCGCCTTTGCAAGGCTTGCCTTTTCGGCGTATATTACTATCATAGCATTGCTCCTTTCTTTGCAGATAACAAAATCCCTCATTGAAAGGGATTAAAATTCCCAACTATCTCTCCTTATATGTTTTCAGTCGTCATAAAAAATACCTTCTCTTTCGGATAAGTCTGTATAATATACATTATCTATATTATCTAACCAACTAATTGGTAATTTTGGCAGGTCACCCTGACTGATCGCAAATGCTACACATTCAAGAACTGTCATAAGTCCAAGTGAAAACTCTCTGCCCTGACTGTCACGCAGATAAAATACTTCGTGTTCAAAACAGTTGTCGCAAATAACACGCTCGGCATCCTCTACTTCTGCTCTGTTAAAGAATATTTCCTTTAATTTGTTATTATCCATAAGTGATTTCCTTTCTATTAATTCCGAAAAAAGCAAGGCTTTTTCAAAAATTTTTAAAATTATTTATTTCCCTAAGTTTTTAGATATATTCAGCAGATACAGTTTAAGTATCTTTTCAGCATCTTCCAAACTTTCGGCATTACCGATTAACTTCATTCCATTTTGTTCCTTTTCGGTAACGCAGGGCAATCCGTCAGGCTGTTTATAGACATAGTACATAATACTTTTAAGCACCTCCCCTCACAACTACAATATGCTATAATTCCGAAAAAAGCAAGGCTTTTTAATCAATTTTCACTGTCATAAAAATCGCCGACATCATAATTTTCATAAGTAACAGAGGTAACCCTATCTTTACGCTGTATTTTTTCTCCTTTTGAATTTTCATTCTCGTAAATAAAATAGTAACCATCAGGATACCTTGAATTCCCCGGAACATCATATTTTTTTATTATAATGCCACTATTTATTGATAATTCTTTACTTCTTTCTGTATCCTTTTTTATTTGAAAAACAATTCCCAAAACTATCATGAATACATAGAATAAGATAATAAGTAATATTCCTGTTGTTTTAGAAAAAATCTTATGAAAAATATCAATAGTTATTTTCTTAAAATTTCTATGGTTATTTTTTACTTTGTTAAGTTCATAACTATTAAGATAGTTATATAGTATCTTTTCAGCATTCTCCGCACTTTCTGATGTTCCAATCAGTTCAATACCATTTTGCTCACGTTCTGTTACACAGGGTAAGCCGTCAGGTTGCTTGTAGATATAGTACATCGTTTATACCTCCAATTTCTTTGAAATACCATCTCATTCACTTCTGCCCTGGTGGGGCAAAAGTGGATTATTAATCATTTAAGATTTTTCCGCAGAGTTTTAGCTATTTGACAGGAATGATAAAATATGACTGATTACATCAACAGTCCAACCGTTGCCAATGCATTTATACCGTTGGGTATTTGAAATTCCGGCAGTGTAGTTATCAGGTAGTGTCTGCAGGCGTTCGGCTTCTACCGGCGTTAGTTTTCGGATTATGTAATCGCCGTCCGGCAAATCAATTTTGTATAAGCCTGTTTTCGCACCTCCACCCCCGCCGTTTGCGGATAAGCATACACTTTTTCCACGAACAGAATAAACTCGATTGCCTTGTCCTCTTGAATTGCCAATATATCCAACCGGTATTGGCTGAGCTACCATAGTTGCACCAAAACGGTCTGAGCGTGTTGCATTGGCAAGAGAGGTGTGCGTATACTGAGCTTTGATAGGACGAGATTTACCGTCTGCATCGTTAATGATTATCGGTTCTGCAACCATTGTGTTACAATGTTTTTCTAATGTGTCAGAAAACGTTAGGTGATAACAAGCTTTCATACAGTAGCTTTTATCCTGCCAAGACAAACCACTCTCTAAAAT
>CANPXK010000162.1 GCA_947585965.1 uncultured Clostridia bacterium | reverse complement strand
ATGACGATACAGTAACAATAACAAAATACATAGGGAATTTTACCGAGGTAAATATTCCTCCTAAAATAAAAGGTCGTGTTGTCACTTCGATAGGAGAAAAGGCTTTCAGTGGCTGTAGCAGTCTTACAAACATAAAAATCCCGAACAGTGTTACTTCTATAGGAGGTTATGCTTTCAGTGGTTGCAGCAGTCTTACAAACATGATAATCCCAAACAGTGTTACTTCTATAGTAGGTCATGCTTTCAGAGGTTGCATCAGTCTTGGAAGTATAACAATCCCGAACAGTGTTACATCAATAGGAGGTTTCGCTTTTTATGGTTGCAGCAGTCTTACAAACACGATAATCCCGAACAGTGTTACTTCTATAGGAGGTCATGCTTTCAGTGGTTGCATCAGTCTTAAAAGTATAACAATCCCGAACAGCGTTACTTTAATAGGAGAATGGGCTTTTTATGGTTGCAGCAGTCTTACAAACATGATAATCCCAAACAGTGTTACTTCTATAGGAGGTTATGCTTTCAGTGGTTGCAGCGGTC
The DNA here is from genome assembly GCA_947585965.1 of uncultured Clostridia bacterium. GTDB lineage: Bacteria > Bacillota > Clostridia > Oscillospirales > Acutalibacteraceae > UBA1213. The sequence continues at coordinate 3,329 of CANPXK010000162.1, read as the reverse complement.
TTGAAAGTATAACAATCCCGAACAGTGTTACTTCGATAGGAGGTTATGCTTTCAGTGGTTGCAGCAGTCTTGAAAGTATAACAATCCCGAACAGTGTTACTTCAATAGGAGAATGGGCTTTCAGTGGTTGCAGCAGTCTTACAAACATAACAATTCCTGACAGTGTTACTTCAGTAGGAGAATGGGCTTTCAGTGGTTGTAGCAGTCTTACAAACATAGCAATCCCGAATAGTGTTACTTCAATAGGAACAAGGGCTTTCAGTGATTGCAGAAGTCTTGAAAATATAACAATATCAAAAATGGTTGATAAAATGGGAAAATATGTATTTTCCGGATGTTCAAGTTTAAAAACGATTTATATAGAAGGTAAAAAGTCAAGACCCGGTTCCTGGGATTTTTGGTGGTGTTATGATAGCAATGCCCGGACAATTTGGAATGCATGATTATAAATTGCAATATAAAATGCCTGTGAAATTAAGTGATATTTAGTTTTAAAATTAACTCATTGGAGAATAAGCACATGAATAAAAATACGCACTATGTAAAAACGCTCGTTACAATTGTAAAAAATTGTATAGTTATGTTTGGTATATATGTAGTACAATTTATTTTGTTTCCAACATTAACTCCAATTTATTATCCAAGAAGTACAGAAAGTGCCTTTATCTTTGTAATAACAATTATTATAGGATCAATTTTAGGTATTTGTTTTATTAGCGGAAAAATCAAGTTTTGGTTAATACCTGATTTTCTCTACGGATTGTTAATTTTAATTTATTCCGGAAAAGGTTTGTATGGTTTTGGTCTTTATGGCATAACGCTTGATGGTTCACAGCCAAAATATGATTATTTATATGCGTTGATATCAGTTGCAATTTTAATTGTTTTTTTATTTATTATTCAAATAATTATTGTTGTTTTGAAAAATATACTTCATAAATAAAGACATCTGAAAATAATATTAACCATACCTTATATGACATAATATAATTGCTGTCAACTCTTTCCGTCAGGAAGGATGTGTGCCGATTGGATCCATTAACTTCTTTAATTATCTCGATCGCAGTAAGTGGAATTGCCTACTACATTTGCAAATGACCGGACGAAGATAAACAGACAGCAACAGCATAACGGATGCTCACCGTAACAAAGAGAAGAATCCCCTGCAAGCCGTAATCTTACGGGGGATTCGTTTGTCCGATTGGACATTAACTTCTTTTGCCTAAGGCAATTATAGCATATGCAAAACGAAAAAAGCAATATTCATGAGAGAAATTTGTTCGTTGAGTAATTGAAATATACAAATAATTATTCTCAACCTTAAGGTATCATTGAAATGGGCGAGTAATATGTTCGGTTAAAACTATGACTTCTACAATTAAAAAACAAATACACTACAACACAGCCGCGTGTTTCTTTGACATGGTGCACAAGATTTATGCGGAAGTTAAATATAATTTATGTAAATTTCTAAGAAATTCAGTAGCAAAATACACAAAAAATTGAACGAAATTTCTACTAAAATTAACAAAGAAATTGCTTGAAATTGGTTTTCTGCTGTGTTATGATATATAGGCAAGACTGCAACAGATATGCGATGAAGCGGGAGGTTGCGGCAGGTATTGCCGGTTTTTCCGCAGAGTATGTCCGATTTTAAACCGGGCGAAACGAATATTAAGCCAAGTTACGGCAAAACTCTCCTATGAAATGTGTAGAATAAATAGGATAGGGGTGTCGTGCGGCTTATTGATGTTTTGTTTTTTCAGACCTCACCCGGATTATGCATTGGCAGAAATCCGGTTTTTAAATGGAAACAGGCGAAACACCCGGTGGGGTGTGAGGAAATGAAAACGCCCGCCAACTAATTTTTTGAGGAGGCGATTATTGTGGCAGTCAAGGAAAAAATCAGGATAAGAATCAAGGGTTATGATCATCAGCTCGTGGATCAGTCCGCAGAGAAAATCGTTGCAACGGCAAAGCGTACAGGCGCAAGAGTTTCGGGTCCTGTGCCGCTCCCGACCGAGAAGCAGGTCGTAACAATTCTCCGTGCTGTACATAAGGACAAGGACAGCCGTGAGCAGTTTGAAACTCGTACCCATAAGAGACTTATCGACATTCTCAGACCTTCAAACAAAACGGTTGAAGCTCTGCAGAGTCTTGAGCTCCCTGCCGGTGTTGAAATAGAGATAAAGCTCTGATTCAACCTACAAGCAGTTGGGGTCATGTCGGCAAAGCCGACCAATAACCTATCAAGGAGGAAAAACAAATGCAAAAAGCAATCATCGGTAAGAAGATCGGTATGACACAGATCTTCGATGAAAAGGGCAATGTTGTCCCTGTGACCGTTGTTGAAGCAGGTCCCTGTGTAGTGGCTCAGATCAAAACGGTTGAAAATGACGGCTATGAGGCTGTACAGCTCGGCTACGGCGATATCAAGCTGAAGATTCAGAACGGCTCGGGCAAGGGTAAAAGAGTTCGCAGCGATAAGTTCAAGAACGATCCTGTGAACATCACTAAACCCCTTCTCGGACACTTCAAGAAGAATGATATCGCTCCCAAGAGTACACTTCGTGAGTTCAGAGTTGCCGATATCTCCGCATACAGCATCGGCGGTATCGTAAAGGCAGACACTTTTGCCGAGGGCGACAAAATCGACGTTACAGGCAAGAGCAAGGGTAAAGGCTATGCCGGCGTGATCAAGCGCTGGAATTTCCACCGCCTTAAGGAATCTCACGGTTCGGGTCCTGTTGCCCGTCACGGCGGTTCAATGGGTGCCTGCTCGACTCCTTCAAGAGTATGGAAGGGCAAGAAAATGGCAGGTCATCTCGGCGCAGAAAAGGTAACAGTACAGAATCTCACAGTCGTAAAGGTTGACGCTGAGAATAATCTTATCGCAATAAAGGGCGCAATTCCCGGTCCTAACGGCGGTATCGTGGCTATTCGTGACAGCGTTAAGGCGTAAGGGAAGGAGGAATAACAATGCCTAATATAGAAGTTCTCGATACGGCAGGCAAAAAGGTTGGCGAGGTTGAGCTTTCCGATGCCGTGTTCGGAATAGAACCAAATACGGTTGTTATGCACCAGCTCGTAGTAAACTACCTGGCTAACAAGCGTCAGGGCACACAGTCCGCTCTCACCCGTGCAGAGGTAAGAGGCGGCGGAAAAAAGCCTTGGAGACAAAAGGATACGGGCCATGCAAGACAGGGTTCGACAAGAGCTCCGCAGTGGACACACGGCGGTATAGTATTTGCTCCGAAGCCCAGAAGCTACAGATTTACCGTAAATAAGAAGGTAAGAAGACTTGGTATGAAGTCCGCTTTTTCAAGCAA
>CANPXK010000161.1 GCA_947585965.1 uncultured Clostridia bacterium | reverse complement strand
TTTGCAAGTATTTCAATCTTACCCCGGCTGAAATACTGAATGTTTTCGGCAACACCGCAATGCATTTCGTTTATGCACCTCTTGCCGCCCATATATCCCTGACCGTTTGCAGCATTAACAACAGCGTCCGTGTCCGCAAGTGCTATGTTTTCGTTAATAACATATTCAATCATATAGCTACCCCTCTGTCTGTTTTCTTTTCCTGTTCTTTAGAAATTTCCTGAGCCTGTTTAGGGGCTTCTTTTTTTTTGGAAGATAAGAACATATCTTTGCTGAAATAGTGCGTTCTTGGAGCTTTCGCACCGTTTCTTGCCCTTTCTGCAGCTTCAGCATTAAGTTCGTCTGTGAGTTCGGACAAGCGTTCGCTTTTTTCATGCAGTTCCTGTTCAAATTCAAACGGTACAGCCAGTATTTCTTTTGCGGCTTCTATATCCAAATCCTCCTTAACAAGCTTAGCTTTTTCGTCTTCAAGAACCTTACCCGTTCCTAAAATAACCTTTTCAAGCTTGTTCAGATTGGCTGACGGTAATACGCCGAAAGATGTATTATACTGCGTTTCTCCCTGCACGATTCCTCTGATACACTCATTGATACTGTCATATGTAACACTGATTTTGAAACCGTACAATTCTCCAATCTCAATGGCGGCGTCTCTGTTTCTGTTGGCAGCGGAAGCTGCAACTCGGAGAGCTTCTGCAGCGTCTTTCCGATTGGTATATTCTATGCCCCTTACCGTCATTTTAAACAAAGGAGTACCGTCCTCAACAAGCGGAATAGCACTGCTTTTTGCAAAATCTTTTTCAATTTTGGCAATTCTATCACATAAAAGCTCCCGCCTTTTCGGATATGCTTCGACCTTATCTTCAAGCTCATAATGCGTATCCTTGTATTCTTTTTCAAAAAGAGTAAGCTCTTTAACTCGGTTTTCAAGAACGAGTTTCTCCTTGATACGCTCGTCTCCGGTGCAGAGAGCTTTAATTTCCGAATAAGTCAATGATTCTTGGTCAACATCAGAGCAGGTACGGGCAGGAGTTTTCGAGGTGATAACCTGACTGATGAAACGCTGCTTTGTCTCTAAAAGTTGATAGGAATATGCGTCGAATGTTCCCTTTGTAACATACCTGTAAAGGTGGACTTTATCATTGATGTTTCCTTGTCTGACCATTCGACCTCTACGTTGCTCAAGATCCGCCGGACGCCATGGAACGTCCAAATCATGTAAGGCAATCAATCTGTCCTGCACATTTGTTCCTGTACCCATTTTGGCGGTTGAACCAATCAAAACTCTTACATCTCCGCTCCTGACTTTTTCAAAAAGATCTGACTTCTGGGCTTCTGTCTTAGCATCATGAATAAATGCAATTTCATTTTTTGGCACACCCATAGCAACAAGTTTGTTTTTTATATCGTCATAAATACAAAATCTTCCGCTTTCTTCGAGGGAGTCAATTTCCGATATTGACTTTTCTTCTTCAATATCATCTTCTTTAACTTCTTTATCTGTAACATCATTATCTTTTTCGGACTTTGGTACACCCAAATCGCAGAAAATGATCTGTGTAAGTTTATCTTTAGAGGTCGTTTGATAAATGTCAAAAACATTTTTTACGCATTGATTGAGCTTCGTGTTCGGATTGTCCTCCAATGTCTGATCAATAAGTCTTGGATCAAGACCGACTTTTCTACCATCACCTGTTATTTTCAACATATTATCCTCATGCGGATCAACAGTCCCGGTCTGAACCTCGTCAGCTCTTGCCGAAAGTTCTTGAACCATATTCTTCTGAAGTTCAGTAGGTTCGGCATTAACAATATGCAGTTCGCATTCCGGAACAGGAAGATTTAAACTGTCTGCTGTTTTGACGTCGGCAATTTGCTTAAACATTGTCATCAGCTCCGGCATATTGGCATAGTTTGCTATTCGAGTGCGAGCCTTAAAGTTATCACCTGTTGGTGCTAATTCATAATCTGTTTTCTGTTTACCGAAAACGGATACCCAGTTATCAAAGTTTTGCAAACCATGCTCCAAAAGGAAATCATATTCAAGATATCTCATCATGGTATGCAATTCTGTTACACTGTTTGAAACCGGTGTACCTGTCGCAAAAACAATACCTTTTCCGCCCGTTTTCTCATCAAGATATCGGCATTTCATAAAGAGTTCGGTAGCCCTTTGCGAAGTACGTCCGGATATTCCGGACACGTTTTTAAGTTTTGTTACACACATCAGATTTTTGAATTCGTGTGCCTCATCAACAAACAGCTTGTCAATTCCAAGTTCTTCAAAGTAAACCGTATCATCTTTTTTACCTGAATTTAATTTTTCCAGTTTCTTTTGCAGGGATTTTTTCGTACGCTCTAATTCTTTTACTTGGAAACCTTTAGGATCACTACTTGATAATTCCTTGATTCCCTCTGTTATTTCCCTGATTTGCTCCTTATATAATTTTCTCTGTCTTTCGGGGGATAGAGGTATCATACCAAGCTGCGAATGCCCGATTATTACGGCGTCGTAATTGCCGGTAGCAATTTTGGCAAGCAGCTTACTTCTGTTTTGTTTTGTAAAATCTTTTTTAGTCGCAACCAAAATGTTGGCATTGGGATAAAGTTTCATAAAATCAGTTCCGACCTGTTCCGTTAAATGGTTCGGCACAGCAAACAAAGACTTACTGCACAAACCGAGCCTTTTACTTTCCATGGCAGTAGCTATCATTTCGTATGTTTTTCCTGCTCCGACACAATGAGCGAAAAGTGTATTTCCTCCATAAATAGCATGGGCAATAGCATTTTTCTGATGACCGTGTAATTCAATTTCGGCATTCATTCCGTGGAATTGTAAATTTGAACCGTCATATTCACGGGGACGCATACAGTTAAATTGCCTGTTATACAGATCAACAAGTTCTTTTCTGCGTTTAGGATCTTTGAAAATCCAGTCCTTAAATTGTTTTCTTATAGCCTCTGCCTTTTTTTGAACCAGTTTTGTTGCATCTAAGTCCATTTCTGTAATTGTTTTACCGTTTTCATGCCTTGTTTTTGTAATACTTGGTGTAGATAAGTTTAAAATACCCTCAAAAATATGATAAGCATTTTTAATTTCAGTACCATAGGTTCTACATACTGTGACTGAATTGTCTGCGGACTTATTTGAAACATACCACCTGTTTGTAACAGGAGAATAATCGACTTCAATGTTACGTTTATTTCGATGAAACAGTCCTGTTGGGATATTTGCGTTATTTTCCCTCGGCGTTTTAAATGTTTCATACATAAACTGTTGATAAATTTCTTTCGGTATCCACGTTGCCCCTAACTCAATGTCAATTTCTCCGGCTTTAAGCGGGGCAGGAATAACCGCTTCAAGAGCTTTGATATTATCAGCAAAAATATCATTTTCTTCTGCTGCAATTTTGGCTTTGTCAATTTTAGAATAAATATTACCGCTCAAATATTCAGAGGCAGTTTGATATACGATATTATTTTCCGTTGATAATTCCGGTGATGGAAAAATTTCTCCGGCACTCCTCAGTTCTTTTATAATCGTTTCCTGCGGTAAAGATGTCAGATTGGACATATACTCAAAATCTATCTTTCCGTGTTCGGCAACTGATAATGTCAATGCCTCAAGCGGTGTATCAACGCTTTCTACAACCTTAGGAACTTTTATTGTACGCTTATAAAATATATCGGATTTTTTAACAAGTTTTTTCTTATCAATTTTTTCCTCAAGCGAAAGCATGAGGGGAAAAGAAGTGTCATTATTAAAAAGTCGATTATTGAAACGACTGTGCAGCAGTCCGTACTTTTTAGTATGACGGGCATACCAATGCTCTGTGGTGAAAGTCCACCGAGACGTAGTTACCGACGAACTCAAAAGCG
>CANPXK010000160.1 GCA_947585965.1 uncultured Clostridia bacterium | reverse complement strand
TACTATAAGAAGTCAACGGATACAAGCTGGGTAACAAAGCAGGCAAATACAACTGCAACTTCCATAAGCTTTAAGCCCGGTACAGCAACGACCTATAATATCAAGGTTGTTGTAAAGGACAGCAAGGGTACAACAAAGGAAAAGACCCTTACCCTGAATGTAACAAAAGCTGATGCCGCACTTGCAAACAATTCAACGCTTTCGGCAACATCAATAACACTCGGAAATTCTGTTACAATAAACGGTAAGGCAAGCGGCGGAACAGCTCCGTATACATATTCCTACTACTACAAGAAGTCGACAGATACAAACTGGGTGACTAAGCAGGCAGATACAACCGCAGCCTCCGTAACCTTTAAGCCCGGTACAGCAACGACCTATAATATCAAGGTTGTTGTTAAGGACAGCAAGGGTACAACAAAGGAATCGGTTTATACGTTAAGCGTAAAGTAGTAAGCCGGATGCTGTTAGTATATTAAAAGCATAAAATAAAAAAATCCATCTCGGTTTCATTTAAGAGATATAACTTAACCCTGTTCGGCAGTCAGCAAAGGTCGGAGTGTCTTTTGCAGATATGGGGAAATTCCTTGTGGATAGATATGCCGGAAGCAATACTCTCGGACCGGGGCGGGTTTTTTGCACTAAAAACCCATTGTAAAAAGCTCTGAATATAGCAGTTGAAAATTGTTTATTTCTGACAAAATTTAAGATAATTTTGAAAATTTATTGTATAGTTCTCGACAGGAATATATAAATCGACTCTTTTTTGTAATATTACTATGAGGCTTTTTGCTGTAGGTTGAAATTGTGTTTTTCATTGGATCAGGGGGGATGAACGGCAAGATATATGTTTATATCCGGTTAGAAATGTACTGATTAAAAGCTATCAGCCATTTCGGACAAAAAATTGAATTTGAAGAATGGAGGACAAAAATGTCACAAAAAAAACACGGCTTATTCAAAAAAATACTTAGTACGGTGCTTTCCGCCGCTTGCCTGCTTTCGACAGCGGCAGTAACGGGGGCAGCCGCTGCAAGTGTTTCGGCAGCTTCGACTGCAACCGCGTCTTCATCAAAGACCGGGGATCCTTCTACGTTCTCGTGGGATAATGCCACAGTTTATTTCCTGCTTACCGACCGTTTTTATAACGGTGATAAGTCAAACGATAATGCCTATGGCAGACAGGATGCAAATGTCGGGGACCAGAGAGCTACTTTCCACGGCGGTGACTTTGCGGGTATCACAAAAAAGATCCAAGACGGTTATTTTGATGACCTCGGAGTAAACGCAATATGGCTTACCGCTCCGTATGAGCAGATTCATGGTTACATTCAGGGCGGAGATAATTTCTATCATTATTCATATCATGGATATTATGTTCTTGATTACACAGAAACAGACAAGGCATACGGAACAAAGGAGGAGTTTCAGAACCTCGTTGATACTGCACATGAGCATGGAATAAGAATAGTTATGGATATCGTTATGAACCATGCAGGATACAGCAGTATGTATGATATGAACGAATATGGCTATGGTGAGCTTAACAGCGGTTGGGAAACATTTTATAAAAATCCGTCATCGAATGCACAACAATATCAAAGCTATATAAATTATGATGCATATCCGGAAAAATGGGCCAAATGGTGGGGCAATGACTGGATAAGATCAGGCATCGCAGGATATACCGACGGCAACGGCGGAAGTGAATTAACACAGTGTATTTCAGGTCTGCCCGATTTCAGAACAGAACAAACAAAACAGGTAAGCCTTCCGCCGCTTCTTGTAAACAAGTGGACAAAGGAGGGTACTCTCGCTGAAAAGCAGGCAAAATACGGTACGTCCAATACAGTAACAGGTTACCTCACATCATGGCTTTCCGAATGGGTCCGTGAATACGGTGTGGACGGATTCCGTTGTGATACGGCAAAACACGTTGAAAAGACCTCATGGAAAAAACTCAAGGATGCTTGTGTTGAGGCTCTCAGGGAATGGAAGAAAAACAATCCCGACAAAAAGCTTGATGATCTCGATTTCTGGATGACAGGCGAACACTGGGATCATGGCGTTGGTAAAGATGATTATTACACAACCGGCGGCTTTGATTCCATGATAAACTTTGATATGACAGGCGGCGGTCCGCTCGCAAAGAACAGCGTATCGGGCAAGTATAATGACTATGCAAAGGCAATAAACAACGATGACAGCTTTAATGTTCTTACGTTTATATCTTCACATGATGAAACTCTCGCAAGAAATGGAGATATGTATTACCTCGGATCGGCATTCCTGATGCTCCCGGGTGCGGTGCAGATCTTCTATGGTGATGAGACAAACCGTGGTTTTGTTCAGGGTATTCCGCAGGACGGATACGGCGGAGCAGGTCATTCCCTCAGAAGTGATATGAACTGGGACAGCTATGATCCGGAGCTGCTTGAGCACTGGGGTACAGTCGGACGTTTCCGCAGAAGTCATATTGCAGTGGGTGCAGGTGCAAATACCACTCTTACAGCTTCAAACGGTGTTGCATTCGGAAGGACCTACAGCAAGAACAATATTGATGACAAGGTTGCAGGTGTTATAGGTGCGGATGCCAATAAAGATGTTACAGTGAATGTTTCCGGTATCTGGGCTGACGGTACAACGCTTGAAAATGCCTATGATGAATCAGTAGCAGTAGTTACGGGCGGTAATGTAACCTTCAACTCAGGCGCCCATGGCACAATCCTTATTCAGGAACCTGCCGGAGAAAGAGGAAGAGTAACGGTTATCCATAAAAACGCTGATACGGATGAAACGATAAAGACTGAAACACTTGTAGGTCTTATCGGAGAGTCGTATACTACTTCATCTCTTAAAGAGCTTGCCGACTACTATACTGTTACAAAGGTGACCGGCAATAAAACAGGCGTTTATTCCGAAACAGAGGTAACGGTTACATACTACTATAAGTTCGACAGTGCAAATAACGGTATCATCAAGGTTTCGTATGTTGATGCCGAAACTGGGGCAGCAATAGCAGATCCCGATACAAAATACGGAAAGATAGGTTCAAGGTATTCGGTTGAACCTAAGTCGATAAAGAATTATGAGGTTGACGAGAGCAAAACAACCAATGCCTCGGGAACGGTGAAATCAGGTACAACTAATGTTGTATTCAAGTACAATTATGTTGAACCCGCAAATGTACGGGTACACTACTATAATTCTAATTCATGGTCTACTGTTTCAATGTATGTTTATGATGAATCCAATCCGTCAAACGTAATAAAGTATTGCGGCGATTGGCCCGGAAAGGCTATGACCGCAGAGGGTGACGGCTGGTTCTTCGGAGAGGTTGATGCGGAAACGGCTCAGTTTATCGCTAATAACGGCGGAGCCGGAGCACAGGATCCTTCAGGCGTAAGTACTCCCGGATATAATGTTACAGGTGAGGTCTGGATCAAGAACGGCAAAGTATATCCGACAGGTAAGGTAAATGTAAGATACGTTACCACCGACGGAAAGGTACTTGCAACAGAAATAATCAAGGGCATGGTTGACGGTACAAACACATATAAGACCACGGCAAGAACATTCAGCGGTTATACCCTTGCTTCAACACCGTCAAATGCAAGCGGTGTATTTACGGAAAATGCTATAACAGTTACTTATACCTATTCGGGCGGCACTTCTGCTGATGCACCTGCAAATAATTCAACAATTTCCGCAACATCAATAACACTCGGCAGCTCCGTTACAATTTACGGTAAAGCAAGCGGCGGAACGGCACCGTATACTTATTCCTACTACTACAAGAAGTCAACGGATACAAACTGGGTAACAAAGCAGGCAAATACAACTGCAACCTCCGTAAGCTTCAAGCCGGGTACGGCAACGACCTATAATATCAA
>CANPXK010000159.1 GCA_947585965.1 uncultured Clostridia bacterium | reverse complement strand
ACGCAGTGCAGGTACGGCAACCATACCTCCGCCCGCACCTAAAAGTCCGTTAAGAATACCTACTACCGCACCCCACAAATAAAAAATCTTATTTTTCATATAATTACTCCAAGTACCGTTTTAGTTATTTTTTTCAAAACGGTGCTGAATTATTTATGTAACGAACAAAAATTTTTTGTCTATTTTATGGGTAGATGTTATTATAGAAACCTTAAAACATCAATATTTACGAAATTCAAAATAACTGAAATAAAATACAGATAACAAGCGGTTTTGACTAAAATAAACAATTCAGATTCACTCATATAATTAATTATTTTTCTATTGTTGGGTAACTATAAAAATATAATTCAATAAAAAGAGCAAAATAATTCACTGATATATAATAAACAATATTTTTCATCTGCATTTTATAATTGCAATTATATCTAAGATTTAGTAACACTTCGGTAAAACAAGTTATACAAAATTAATACTTATTATTTCTCGAAATGATTTTTGATGATTTTACAAAAAGTTAATCAAAATTGTTGTAAATTTACAAATAGGCTACAAAATTAAACATAAAAACAAAAAATAAGTGATATTATTCTTGACATTCAGATAAAGATGTATTATAAATAATGTGGTTGGAAAAATAACCCATTCAGATAAATATGATTTTGGAGGATCATTTATGAAGAAAACAAAAATCTCGTTGTTGTGTTTATTTTTAGCGGCTGCGGTTGCCTGCTCTGCCTCGGCTTGCAACAATGGCGGCGGTGCAACAGAAAGCGTGTCAACACCGCAGGGCAGTACCCAATCAAGCGTTGTATCAGAAATACAAAGCAGTATTTCAAGCAGCAATCCAACAGAAGAATCAGTTACAGCTGTGGACAGCAGTACAACCGGAACATTTGATTTTGATGAAGTTTGCAAGGATATTGAGATAAACGGAAAAAAATATACATTTCCTTTTTCTTTAAAGGATCTCGGTGAGGGATTTACATATGAAGATATACTTTTCAGCAAAAAATCTAAAGAGGCTCAGGTATGCGAGGCAACTATAGATGTCTATTATAATGGTAAACATTTATTTGATGCTCATATCGGAAATATGTCAAATGATTATTTCAATAAAGAAGACATGATATATGATATTCCAATCACTTCTTTTTCTCAAAATAATTATATTTCTGATATGAAAAATAATACAAACTTTATAAAAATAGCTGGAATATCCATAGGTGATACTCCTGAAAATGTTGTGGGAAAACTTGGAAAAAACTATGATATAATTTACAGTGATAATGGTAAAATTGGAAATATAATTTATTATAAAGGAGCAAGCGAGAACGTCTCTGTTTCCTTTATTTTTGATGAGGAAACAGGAAAAGTTAATTATATTTGGTTAGCAGATGAGGATTTTTAAAATAAAAAATATTTATTTGTGTAAAAATATGGAAGCTTTATTACCACATTTCGATAAGATAACTTGTATAACAATCAAACAGTCAGACGGTATTTCGGGGCATGAAAAATCAGTTCTAAATTACATACCCATACACACAAGTATAATTTTGGAGGATCATTTATGAAGAAAACAAAAATCTCGTTGTTGTGTTTATTTTTAGCGGCTGCGGTTGCCTGCTCTGCCTCGGCTTGCAACAATGGCGGCGGTGCAACAGAAAGCGTGTCAACACCGCAGGGCAGTACCCAATCAAGCGTTGTATCAGAAATACAAAGCAGTATTTCAAGCAGCAATCCAACAGAAGAATCAGTTACAGCTGTGGACAGCAGTACAACCGGAACATTTGATTTTGATGAAGTTTGCAAGGATATTGAGATAAACGGAAAAAAATATACATTTCCTTTTTCTTTAAAGGATCTCGGTGAGGGATTTACATATGAAGATATACTTTTCAGCAAAAAATCTAAAGAGGCTCAGGTATGCGAGGCAACTATAGATGTCTATTATAATGGTAAACATTTATTTGATGCTCATATCGGAAATATGTCAAATGATTATTTCAATAAAGAAGACATGATATATGATATTCCAATCACTTCTTTTTCTCAAAATAATTATATTTCTGATATGAAAAATAATACAAACTTTATAAAAATAGCTGGAATATCCATAGGTGATACTCCTGAAAATGTTGTGGGAAAACTTGGAAAAAACTATGATATAATTTACAGTGATAATGGTAAAATTGGAAATATAATTTATTATAAAGGAGCAAGCGAGAACGTCTCTGTTTCCTTTATTTTTGATGAGGAAACAGGAAAAGTTAATTATATTTGGTTAGCAGATGAGGATTTTTAAAATAAAAAATATTTATTTGTGTAAAAATATGGAAGCTTTATTACCACATTTCGATAAGATAACTTGTATAACAATCAAACAGTCAGACGGTATTTCGGGGCATGAAAAATCAGTTCTAAATTACATACCCATACACACAAGTATAATTTTGGAGGATCATTTATGAAGAAAACAAAAATCTCGTTGTTGTGTTTATTTTTAGCGGTGGCGGTTGCCTGCTCTGCCTCGGCTTGCGGCAATGGCGGAGGTGCAACCGGTAACGATACGTCAAACACAATATCGGTATCAAATACAGGCAGTTCAAAGTACTCTGCCGATAATGACACCAAGGTAAAGCAAATGCTTGATAGTGTTACTCTTAATGGAAAACCACTCAAAATCCCATATAAACTCAGCGATTCAGGAGAGGGATTTACATTTGATGACAATCCTCGTATTTATGATGACAAATATTTTATAACTCAACTACATTATAATGATGTGAATATGGGTGCTGTTAGCCTAAAAAGTTATAAAGAGGGACAAAATCCCTCAGATTTTGTCGCAGTATCTATTGGATGTTCTGGATTAAAGGATTCTTCTATGTATGATATATTAGAAATAGATGGAATTAGTATGAGGAACACGATGGATGATGTGTACAGCAAATTTGGAGAGCCAACAAAAATAAATCCTACCGAAACTGGTACGAGTTACTACTATCAAATAAATGATGACTGTTATGTATCTTTTTTAGGAAATGAAAAAAATAATATTTATAGAATCACAGTTTATGACAACAATAGTGAGGAGTGAATTATATGTCTAAGATTAGTATTGGAGATTTTCTCATAGAATTCAAGGATCAAATATCAGAAGATCTATGTCAAAAATGAAACTTGGCGAATATATGGTGGATTTATGTTGCCGATAATTATTGAGCTTTCTCAAATAATTATTGGCATCAGTATAGACAATATGTACCGTAATGTTGATATTGATGATTTTATTTTAAATACTGTCGGCGTGTACATAGGTTATGGATTATATTATGTATATAAGCGTATTATGGATATATGCCGCACAAAAAATCAGGAATAATAATTTTTTTAATCAAACCGCGGCATATGCTGTAACAAAAGTATCTTAAGCTAAAGTAAAACAACCCCTGACTTAGTACACATGACTAATCCGGGGTTGATATTTTTTATAAGAAAGAATAAATCGTTTGACATAAAGCAGAGATTATATTATAATAAAGCTTGCGAGTGGGATAAACAGCTGCGGATGCAGTGCCGAGAGGCCGCACCCGAGGAAAGTCCGGGCTCCACAGGGCAGGATAACGGCTAACGGCCGCCGGGGGTGACCCCAGGGAAAGTGCAACAGAGATATACCGCCTGAGTTTCTCAGGTAAGGATGGAAAGGCGAGGTAAGAGCTCACCGGCACACAGGAGACTGTGTGGCCATGTAAACCCTATCCGGAGCAACACCGCAGGGAAGTGTATTCATCGGCCCGATGGCTTCAGCAGGTGGCACTGAGCAGATGCGGCAACGGTCTGCCAAGATAGATGGCTGTTCACGACAGAACCCGGCTTATCGTCCCACTC
>CANPXK010000158.1 GCA_947585965.1 uncultured Clostridia bacterium | reverse complement strand
TGTATACGGAGCTGTTCCGCCGCTTGCCTTTCCGTTTATTGTAACAGAATTTCCAAGCGTTATTGATGTCGCCGAAATCGTTGAATTATTAGCAAGTGCCTCAACAGCTTTTGTTACATTCAACGTAAGGGTCTTTTCCTTTGTTGTACCATTGCTGTCCTTAACAGTTACCTTGACGTTGTAGGTCGCTGCTGTACCCGGCTTAAAGCTTACGGATGCAGAAGTTGTATTTTCCTGCTTTGTTGACCAATTTGTATCTGTCGACTTCTTGTAGTAGTAGGAATATGTATACGGAGCTGTTCCGCCGCTTGCCTTTCCGTTTATTGTAACAGAATTTCCAAGCGTTATTGATGTCGCCGAAATCGTTGAATTATTAGCAAGTGCCTCAACAGCTTTTGTTACATTCAACGTAAGGGTCTTTTCCTTTGTTGTACCATTGCTGTCCTTAACAGTTACCTTGACGTTGTAGGTCGCTGCTGTACCCGGCTTAAAGCTTACGGATGCAGAAGTTGTATTTTCCTGCTTTGTTGACCAATTTGTATCTGTCGACTTCTTGTAGTAGTAGGAATATGTATACGGAGCTGTTCCGCCGCTTGCCTTTCCGTTTATTGTAACAGAATTTCCAAGCGTTATTGATGTCGCCGAAAGCGTTGAGTTATTAACAAGTGCCTCAACAGGTTTTTCTACATTCAAAGTAAAGAGTTTCTTCTTTGTCGTACCGTCACTGTCCTTGGCAATAACTCTGACATCGTAGGTCTCTGCCGTTTCCGGCTTAAAGGTTACGGATGTCTCAGTTGTATTCTTAACAATTGCTTCCCACGTTGTATCTGTTGATTTCTTGTAGGAGTAAGTATACGTATACGGTGCCGTTCCGCCGCTTGCCTTACCGGTTATTGTTATAGACTCACCGAGTGTGATAGTGTCGGAAGAAATTTTTGATTTGTTTGCAAGTGCAGGTACGGTTACCGTACACGTTGCGGTTTTGGTATATGCCGTTGCAGTTATTACAGCAGTACCCACACCTACCGCAGTAATCTTGCCGTTATCAGACACTTTTGCAACCTGATCATCGCTTGAATCCCATGTTATATTCTTATTGGCTGCATTCTGCGGGGTTACCGTTGCCGTTATAGTCTGAGATTTTCCGTTTTCGAGACTCAATGTGTCTTTACTGAGAGTTACAACAGCCGTATTTGCCTCCGCAATAAGCTCATTTACCCTCTTTTGCACTGCGTCATAATCATACCCTGCGTCTTTAAGTCCTTTCTCGCGCTCGGCACCGATGCCCCATTTGCCATCAAAGACTTCTTCGGCAAGCTGGTCTACCGTTTTAGGCGGAGCCACTCCTAACAGTTCATTTACCCTTTCCTGGACAGCATCGTAATCATATCCGGCCTCGGTCAAGGCTTTTCTTCTGTCTTCACCATAACCCCAAAGTCCATTAATTACTTCTTGTGCGACCTCAGTGACAGATTTCTTTTCCGGAACAACGGAGCCGCCATCATCGGCATTATACTTCGGGCAAATGAATCCCCTGATGAACTGACCGTTGATTTTCATTGTGCGGCGTTTAACCGAATTAGAATAATTACCTTCAATGACAGTAAATGTTCCGTTCGCTGTATTCACTGTTTCGACTGTACCTATATGGTCGGGCATACCTTGGTTATCGCCGGAACCGCTGTCTTCCCAATCATAGAGCACAGCATCGGCAGGCTTAGGAACATATGCATCATTCTCTACCCAACAGCCCTTCTTTTTGGCTTCCTCTATGATGTAGTAACAACTGATTTCAATAGGCATAATATCCGTATAGCCTAACTTAATTGCAGCAGCTGACCATGTGCAAGCACACCATGCCCAACTATAATCCATTTTTGTACCTCTCGGGAAAGTACCCTTGTAGGAATTGTAAATGTCAATAATTGATTTATAACTTCCGTCAGCTTCATTTTTACCAATCCACGACTGTAAAAGACTTACTACCGCACTTCTTGATCTTACATTGGCTGAACTCGTGCTCGACGAAGTCGAACTGCTTGAGTCAAAGCAATAGTCAAGGTCAACATTTCCGGTAATTCCCGGAATGCTTCCGGTGCTTGAATATTGATGGTATGCACACGCATAATCCGCACTGCCTGAATAATCAGCAAGCCAGAAAACGTATTTGTTTAACAGATTTTTATCATACATATTTTTGTAGTAGTCAATATTAGCGTAAATGCCTGCTCTATATCCTTGACTTTCAACATATTCACAAAAAGCCTTAGTATGGGCATTACATTCATTATAACCAAGGGTAACGCCCTGATTCTTAGCCTTAGTAACTGTATCATATTCAAAATCAAAGAATATAATCACATCTTTGCCGAGACCTGCATTTTGAACCTGCTGAATACAAAATTTTGCCTCCTGTATTGCCTGTTCAACGTTCAAAGCATAGCTGAAATGATAGACACCTTTGATATTGACGCCGCTATTTCTGAAGCCTTGTACATTGTTTGTAAACTGTTTGTCAACTGTTTGTCTATATCCCTCTCGGATAACAACAAAGTCGACTAATCCCGATGATTTGACCTTTGCAAAGTCAATAGTTCCCTGATGTTCCGATACATCTATACCCTTATAGGTAACTGCATGAACTTCGGTCATATTGACAGCACCAACGGTCAATACTCCGACCAACACCAAAGCACTCAAAAGTATTGACATCGCTTTTTTAATAAACTTCATTACATACGCCTCCTTTTAGACACTATATTTTCAAATTGAACTTTGCTTCCATATAAATTTTATCTTTCCACCCACCGGCAGTCCCGCAATCCCCCCTTGCGAAACACAGTTTATAAAATCGTCCCGTTTGTCCCGACATCCGTGATTAACCATTGAGATCAAAAATGAATATAAAAAATCCGGCATTTTTTACTGCAACTGTTGTGAATTAAATTGGCATTCATGTCGTATTTACAGGAAAATTCAAGCACAAGCGGCATAAAGCTCCCCTTCATTCAGTCATTATACCCCTTATGCATATCATACAAATTATTTTAACTATTGTCAATAAATAATTCCTGAATTAGCAAAGATTGTAACATTCATGTAATAATTTTCAAATAAAGAACTATACCGAACACTTTTGTACAAAAATAACCTTGAATAAGTTATGTACCTCAAAATTTATTTGAAGTATTAATATTATTGTATCTTTTTTGTGGCAAAATCCCTTGTTTCATAGGGACTAATCCGTATTCTGTACTGCCTTGTCCCGATTCAAATAAAAAGCCGATGCAAATATCCCTGTCCGGTCACAAACTGACGGACAGGGATATTTGCATATCACCACCTTAAATACGATGGATTTTTATTCTTTAGCAACAAAATCGCTTATTTTACGGTCACCTTACAAATAACCTCTGCGGTCGCACCCTTGCTGTCCTTAACAACAACCTTGACATTATAGGTCGTTGCTGTACCCGGCTTAAAGCTTATGGAAGTTGCAGTTGTATTTGCCTGCTTTGTTGACCAGTTTGTATCTGTCGACTTTTTATAGTAGTAGGAATATGTATACGGAGCTGTTCCGCCGCTTGCCTTTCCGTTTATTGTAACGGAATTTCCGAGGGTTATTGAGGTTGCCGAAAGCGTTGAATTGTTTGCAAGTACAGAAGCTTTTGTTACATTCAAAGTAAGGGTCTTTTCCTTTGTTGTACCCTTGCTGTCCTTAACTGTCACCTTGACATTATAGGTCGTTGCTGTACCCGGCTTAAAGCTTATGGAAGCTGCAGTTGTATTTGCCTGCTTTGTCGACCAATTTGTATCTGTCGATTTCTTGTAGTAGTAGGAATATGTATATGGAGCTGTTCCGCCGCTTGCCTTTCCGTTTATTGTAACAGAATTTCCGAGTGTTATTGAGGCTGCCGAAAGCGTTGAATTATTAGCAAGTGCCTCAACAGCTTTTGTTACATTCAAAGTAAGGGTCTTTTCCTTTGTTGTACCCTTGCTGTCCTTAACTGTCACCTTGACATTAT
>CANPXK010000157.1 GCA_947585965.1 uncultured Clostridia bacterium | reverse complement strand
GCCTCAATATCAATTTTGCTATCAGCCTTATAATTGCCGCTTACACCTTTTACCGTTCCTCCATAGGAAGAGAGTATATCTATGCAGTATCCGCCGTCCGAAGGTGCAGTTCCCACCATTGCTTTAATTGTTAATTTGCTTCCATCAACCGTAATCGTCTTATCGACGGTAATGTCGACAGTATTCGTACCACTTTCCGCCGCAAATACCCCGGCAGGCACAATGGCACACACCATTACTACACACAAGAACAGACCCAAAATCTTAGTGACCTTTTTTCTGAACTTCACTATAAAGAATATGCCGGCAACAAATAGCACCATAAGCACTACCCACAGCACCATATTAGAGTTATCGCCGGTTTGTTGACTGTTCGCATTGCCGTTGCCGTTGTTTCCGGTGCCGGGGTTTCCGGTCGAGGGATCATCGTTAGGATTATCAATGAGGTCAGCACTCGATTCATCTGTAGAAACTTCTGGAGCCTCTTTTATGGCAACTACCTCTTTTGAGTAAGTTTCTCCTGCTGCAATATTAACATTGGAAATAGATACATCACCTGATTTTAGGATAAGACCTTCCGGCAATTTCAGCACAACATTTACATTATCAACGTCATATGTGTTAGTGTTTTTAACATCTACGGTCACCTTAATATCCTCGCCGGCAGAGTAGACGTTCTTATCTGTCACAAGCGTGGCTTCAATGCCACTTTGGCTATCTGTTTCTTCTGCACTTGCCACAACTGTCATTGCCGTCAACATACATATGGTCATGACAATTGCAAGAAGTACACTTAACGTTTTCTTCATAATCAACTCTCCTGACAAAATACGTGGTAGTTATTATAGTCCCTCTCCAAGGACTACAATAGAGCATTTGCAGGTTACCAAAATAAAATCTCTAACGATTTTTCGGTTAAAACATACCACCTGCTAAACAGTTACTATGAGTGTAGTATATCACACCTTTAAGTTATTTTCAATAATGACCTGAATTATTTTTATTTGACATCCTGAAAATTTTGGAACACAGAAAACCCCGCCGTACCTTTTCCGTGGTATGGCGGGGAATTTTTGTTTATGGTCTATTTAACCGTTATCTTACATCTTGCTGTCTTTCCGTTAGTTGTTTTTACGGTTATCGTAGCCGTACCTTTTGCTTTAGCGGTGACTTTACCGTTTTTGACAGTTGCCACTCTGCTGTTCGAGGTAGACCATGTAACTGTACTTATCACGTTCTTACCCGGAGTTACAGTAGCCTTGAGCGTTACGGTCTTTCCCTTTTTCAACGAAGCTGAGGTTCTGTTAAGTTTTACCTTTGTCGGAAGATTCCTTACCGTAACCTTACAAGTAGCTTTCTTACCGTTGGCGGTCTTGGCAGTTATAGTTGCCGTACCTACTCCCTTTGCGGTTATTTTTCCGTTTGATACGGTTGCAACCTTCTTATTTGATGTTGTCCATGTTATTTTCTTATTTGTTGTGTTTGACGGACTAACTGTTGCTTTTATCGTTGTGGATTTGCCCTTACCGAGGGTAACAGACGTTTTGCTGAGTTTTACACTTTTGGCATTTACGGTTACATTCTTTACAGTTACCTTACAGGTTGCCTTTTTGCCGTTGGAGGTTTTCGCCGTAATTGTAGCCGTACCTGCTGACTTTGCTGTAATTTTACCGTTAGACACTGTTGCTACCTTGCTGTTTGATGTTGTCCATGTAACCTTTTTGTTGGTGGCATTACTTGGCGTTACGGTTGCCTTTATTGTTGTAGTCTTACCTTTCACAAGGCTTACGCTTGTTTTGCTGAGCTTTACACTTGTTGCATTTACCGTAGGATTCTTTACAGTTACCTTACAGGTTGCCTTTTTGCCGTTGGAGGTTTTCGCCGTAATTGTAGCCGTGCCTGCCGACTTTGCTGTAATCTTACCGTTAGATACCGTTGCTACCCTGCTGTTTGACGTTGTCCATGTTACGCTCTTATTTGTTGCATCAATCGGATTTACTGTTGCCGTTATAGTAGTAGTACTTCCCTTTGTAAGATTTATACTTGTTTTACTCAACCTTATACCTGTCGGGTTTATTACAGGATTTTTCACAGTTACAGTACAGCTTGCCTCCTTACCATTAGATGTTTTCGCTGTAATTCTGGCTGTACCTACTGATTTTGCTGTGATTCTGCCGTTATTAACCGAAGCCACACTACTGTTGGATGTTGTCCATGTAACCTTTTTATCAGTTGCGTTGCTCGGGGTTATAGTTGCCGAGATTGTCGCTGTTTCGCCCTTTTCAAGACTCAGGCTTGTCTTGTTGAGCTTTATTCCTGTTACAGCAACATCTGAACTAACACTAAATTCATAGTTGCCTGTATTATCTCCATCTCTTCCAAAACAAACATAATATGTCCCCTTAGTAAAATCAAAATCATAATCGCCTGTTATTTTGTGCGTTGTGCTGTTCCAAGAAATATTCTCTCTGAATATTTCATTACCATTGACATCATAAATATATAAATAAATCCAACTCATGTATGCTGATATTGATAATTTTACTTTACCTGAAGAATTTATAATAAACCTATAGAAATCTCTATCATCTGTTAAAGCAATCTGTCCTTTATACTGCGTTCCTAAACTTATGCTGTTCGCATTTGCTAATGTATTATCGCTTCCACTATCAACTTCTGCAAAAGTTTCTTTTGATGAAGTAAAGGTTGTTTTAAAGTCATAGTTACCTGTATTACTTCCATCTCTTCCAAAACAAACATAATATGTTCCCTTAGTCAAATCAAAATCATAATCGCCTGTTATTTTTTGCGTTGTGCTGTTCCAAGAAATATTCCTTTTGAATATTTCATTACCATTGACATCATAAATATATAAATAAATCCAACTCATGTATGCTGAAAACGTAAAATTGATTCGTCCTGATGAAGTTAAATTGATTTTATAAAAATCCTTATCATCATTTTCAGCCAGTTGACCATTATATTGCTTGCCCGCATCTATTTTGCTTGCCTGTGCCAAAGTATTGTTACTTCCATATTCAGTTTCGGTAAAACTTTCATCAGAAGAGGTAAAGTTTGTATTAAAGTCGTAGTTACCTGTATTACTTCCATCTCTTCCAAAACAAACATAATATGTTCCCTTAGTCAAATCAAAATCATAATCGCCTGTTATTTTTTGCGTTGTGCTGTTCCAATAAACGTTCTTTTTAACTATCTCATTACCACTAATATCATAAATATATAAATACACCCAACTCATATATGCGTTAAAGGAAACATTCAGTGTACCGGATGAGCTTAAAGTTATCTGATAATAATCTGCATCATCCTTCTCGGATATACTTCCATTAACGCTATCACCAATGCTGATATTGTTTGCCGTTGCAAGTGTATCATTGTTTTCCCTCTCCGATATACTCGCCGCATTTGCAGTAATGCCGCCGTTGGAAACCTCGGGTACCACCGTCAATGCAGTCCCTGCAAGCGTTAATGCCGCAAGAGATACTGAGAAAAATTTGTTTATTCGGTCTTTCAGATTGATCATAATTTTTCCTCCTCAAAATAATAATGTAAATAAAGTATATCACGCCTCTTAGTTGTTGTCAATAACGACCTAAATTATTTTTATTTGACATCCTGAAAATTTTGGAACACAGAAAACCCCGCCATGCCTTTTGGGGGTACGGTGGGGTTTTATGTTTAAATTAATACATCATATCTTTCTTTTATGCTTCTTTTTTCTTGTAACAGCACCTGCCAATACGGCAAGTGAGAATACTGTCACCATAAGTAATGGAGTTGTGTTACTACTATCACCTGTCTGTGGTGGTGTTTTATTTGTATTATCATAATCCGTACCACCTATTGGAGAATCAGACTTATCCTTGCTTGATTCTTCGCTTGGATCATTGCTTGGTTCAACGCTTGGTTCTTCGCTCGGCTCATCACTCGGCTCATCACTCGGTTCTTCGCTTGGCTCATCACTCGGTTCTTCGCTTGGCTCATCACTCGGTTCTTCGCTTGACTCATCACTCGGTTCTTCGCTTG
>CANPXK010000156.1 GCA_947585965.1 uncultured Clostridia bacterium | reverse complement strand
GTAAAGGCTGCACCGAGGAACTCTCCGAGAGATTCTTCACCCCATGGTTTTCCTTGAGTTACATACTTGTCCCACAGGTTGCCAATCTGTGTTGCGGTCTGGTATGCTCCAAGTGCAAAGTTTCCGATATTTGATGCCAAACGGGTCGCAAACTTAAATGCTTTTGCATACTTTGTACAGCCGGTTATTGCTTTTGCAATACCTCCGGCTATATCTCCAAGTCCCGGCACTGACGATACAAAGCTCGACGCCGCACTGAAGTAGTCGCCCTCGCTCATGTACCACAAACCGTTGGCGATGTCTGCAAGTGCACCAACCACGGGAACCATTCCGAGCAAGTCAAGCACGCCGTGTCCTATTGCACCCCAGTCAATCTTTGGGCTAAGACCGAACGGGTCGAACATACTTACGGGATTACCCTGACAGTAAGCATACTTATTAAGGCTCGGACTGTTAGTAATGTTTCCTTCAACAACGTCCTGATTTATGAATCGCTTGATATCTACATTGTAGTATCTCGCCCTCATGTAATACAGTCCGTTGTTGTCGGTAACCACACCATAGCGTCCGTTGTACAGGAACATTATGCCATGGGTATCACCCGAAAGAAGCTCACCGTATGTACCATAAGTAAAAGCGTGTACTATCTCACCATTTTCATCAGTAACAACTGTGGTACTGCCTATGTTGTTGAAGTGATAATATAAGTAATTATTATCATTATCAACCTGTGCAAGCAGACCGTCACCATAGATATACAGTATTGTTTTTCCGTCCGTTGTGGAGGAAAGTATCTGCGAATACTGCGAAGCATTATTTTCAACAACATATTCTGTACGTACATTATCGGCTGTTACAGCGATACGATTGTTTTCAGCATCATACTCATACTTTGTGCTGCCTGCCGATACAAGACGGTTGCGGCAATCATATGTGAATGTTGTCATCTCGCCGTTAAGCGGACCGTATGTCATATTGCCGTCAGCATCGTATTCTACCGTTTCGCCGTTGTACTTGATAAGGCGGTTTGCCTCGTCATACTCCATTGTCGCAGATTCAGCCTTTACAGTTTCCTCCGCAACATTTTCGGATTCGGTCTTTATGATGTGACCGGCTGTGTCATAAGTATAAGTGAAACTGTTGACTACCCTGTCGCCGTTTATGTCAGTCTGCTTTATTAGCTGACCTATGGCATCATATTCGTAGGTTTCAACACTTCCGTCCGGTCGGCTCAGCTTCGTTATACGTCCGTTGCCGTCATACTCATAATTCGTTACCTTGTTATTCCAATCAGTAACACTTTTAAGTCTGCCTGTCGGGTAATATGTGTACCTTACAATCCGACCGCCGGCATATTCGAGTGAGATAAGATTACCGAGCGTATCATAGCCGTACTTAACTGTGTTTCCTCTGAAATCTGTATATTTTGTAACTCTGTTCATACAGTCGTATTCACGAGTTGCAACATTTCCGCTTTCATCGGTAACGGTCAGAACATTTCCGTTTGAATCATAAGTATAGCTTATCGTTCCGAGCTCATCCGTTGCACTTGTGACCCTGCCAAATCTGGCATCATTAGAATTAAATTAAATTTATATTGTTTGATATGTTTCATGTTATCCGGTTCAAAAATTAAACCTTTCCCTCTTCAATTTCCTGTAGAATTTTAATACTCAAGGTAATATCATCCTCTGCCCTTTGATCTATATCATCAATAATTAGAGATAATTGCTGCTCCAACCCCTCATCTTCACCGTACAGTTCCTCATGCCTTTTGTTAAATCTGAATTGCCAGTAATATTTTGTATATAGAATATGACTAAGGGATTCACCTGTAAGCTCCATTATCTCGGTTTCCTTTTGGTCAAGAAAATCGTAATAGGAGAGACATTTGTTCAATACTGAATCATTATACATAACATATTCTATACCAGGGGTTCCTGTATTCTTAGAATCAAATACATAATTCAACTTTTTCATGAGATCCTCAATTATTTTCTCGTCTTTTATTACTTCCATTAAAACCTCCTATTCCGGGAAATATTTAACAGTTATCCCTATATTGTTTCTCTCAAACAGGTTTGATATCTGTTTACACGCCAGTTTATCTGATATTAGCTATTCAACCTTATAGCCTGCAATATTAGCAGCATCCAACTGTCTATATGCTTGTTTTAACACACCATTTGCTGCAAAGCCAGGCATATCATCAACATGATAGTAAGATTTTCCACTCATCACCAGTTTGCCATCCTGTACAGTTCCATTAACCATATTCTCAAACTGTACATATTTACCATTAGAACCCTGCAAATAATAACTTTCATTATTCGTATTTATTTTCAACTCATAGTTATTCACACGAGGATTATGCTGCACAGTTCTTTTTCCAAAATATCCTTTACCTTCCTTTCTTGCTTGAATATTACCTCTGCCCCATTTTATTTTGGTATTATATTCAACCTGATTATGCACCAACACACCATTGTCGGTAACATAATAAGTATGGAAATCAGAAACCTCAAAGTTATAAACTATAACAGGCTCGTCAAGCTGTTCACCATAGGTTTTTGTAATAATTGCAGTAGAACCGTCAGCAAGTGTAAGCTCATCGCCCTCGCGAAGATCTTTTGCGGCTACCCATTCGCCGTCAACCCAGAATGGATGTACAGGCGTGGTTTCAATCTCATCATCATTGACGAAAATATGAATAAGTACATCGGATTCCTTACGGAATGTTCTTACTACTTCCTTATACTCACTTTCATCTATTTCGGGACTTGTGGAGTAAACAAGGTCTTCTGCTTTATTTCCTCAAATTTTTCTCGCCAAGTTCAATTAAAGTGGTATATTATAAAATATTTCTCCATCTTCACATATTACATACCAATATTTATAATCCTCGATACAATTATTTGACATCTCCCAGATTTCCCAAGAACTATCTTCGACTGCATTATTTAGAATTGTTATGGAGTCGTCATAATTAAATATAATTTTCAATTCTTTCTCTGTCAACTTGACAGATGTGATTGTTGCATCACCATTCCATCGTAATGCAGCCAATTTATATGCTAAAACAGGCTCATCCGGTTCAACATAATTATAGCCTTCTGTTAATTTTTCAACAGTCTTATTCCACTCATCTTTATCCCCAAACCACCAATCACCTAATATACTTAATGATACCCTAGGCGGAACATTTTTGTCAGACACCTTTCTTTTGGTATCACAGCAGAAAACTAATTTAAAGATTGTATTGAAAATGAATTCATCTAAACTGGCTCCAACTAATAAATCATTAATAAGATTTTTATCACCAGGATTATCAAAATCTATTTTATGTTCCATAATATTAATTAACTTCCTTTGAAAAAAATTAACGTTGTCCATGTATATGGCCTATGGCTGCTCGTTGGCTTTTCGATAAAGTACCAGTTATTGGTCGACCATCTGCATATACATATCTTCCATGTCCACCATTTCCTGCTGAGCCAAAAGCAATATTAATTGTTCGTGGACCTTTATAAGTTTTTGTGTTTCCAGGTTGACCAGGCATAACTCTAATCTCCATATCGCCATAAGGTGTTCCCAGTTTATAGATTTCACCCATTTCAGACGTTCTGCTTGTATTTGAAACTTTCACTGCACCCGCACTGGTTATACTATTCACCATTTCCTTTTGGTCTGCATGAATTGAAACACCATATTCAGTCCCAATAAAGTCTGTAAGTCCAGAGCCTCCACTTCCCATAGCTGCATCCGATAATTTCTTTTCTGCAGCTGCTCTCCGTGCTGGTACTGATGTCTCTCCAGGCGCTGGCAATGCTAACACATCATTGCCTACCCCACAATCGTTGATTTTGTTAGCATTATGCACCAACACACCATTGTCGGTAACATAATAAGTATGGAAATCAGAAACCTCAAAGTTATAAACTATAACAGGCTCGTCAAGCTGTTCACCATAGGTTTTTGTAATAATTGCAGTAGAACCGTCAGCAAGTGTAAGCTCATCGCCCTCGCGAAGATCTTTTGCGGCTACCCATTCGCCGTCAACC
>CANPXK010000155.1 GCA_947585965.1 uncultured Clostridia bacterium | reverse complement strand
CCTGTTGAGATAGAAAGCACATCAGAGTTTGACACGGCAACAATAACCTTTACTTATGATCCCGACAAATTGGGAGATACCAAGGAAGAAGATTTGTCGGTTATGTGGTATGATGAGGAAGAAAAGTGGTACCATATTCTTGATCAGGAAAGCGTTGTTGATACTGTTAAACATACTGTAAGTGTTGAAACTACGCACTTCTCAAAATATATGATAGTGGATCGCTCGGAGTGGTTTTCAAGATGGAAGAATCAGATAACTTATACGCATAGTTCAGATACGTTTTATCATTTTTCCTTTGTGGTAGATGTATCCGGAAGTATGTCCGGAAACAGACTGAAAAAGGCTAAAGAAGCATTAATCAATTTTGTTGAAACTCTGAATGAAAATGATACAAAGACATTAATCTCATTCAATACAGAAGCAGAAACATGTAGTCAGATTAGTGATACAATAGACCAATTTAAGGAAGCTGTTAATAATTTAAAAGCAGGCGGAGGAACTTCGGTTCATGCAGGATTAAAAATGGGTGTAGATGATGCGGCTTCGTGTGGCAGCCCTGTAGAAAAGATTATTGTGCTGTTATGTGATGGCGATGTGGATGATTGCAGCGGTCTTATAGATTACTGTGCGGATAGAGGCATAAGAATATATACGATCAATGTAGAATCGGGTGATAGTGACAAACTAATTGAAATTGCTGAGAAAACAGGAGGTAAGTATTATAATGCGATTGATGCACAAGATATAATTGAAATGTTGAGTCGCATGAATATGAATATTGATAAAACGGACAGCGATGGAGATGGATTGCCGGATACTGTAGAAAAGCAAGGAATGTATACATCAGATGGGGAGATATATTACTCAGATCCCGAAGACAAACATAGTGACAGCGATGGTTTGACAGATAATGAGGAGATGGGTATTGACGGAGATTTTGATGAAAAAGTCATAGTCAGAAGAGAATATATCGGTTATGGTGTTGTGACAGACTGTTTTTATTTTGATGCTCGTAGTAATCCGAAATTAACGGATACGGATTGGGATGGTTATGATGATTCGTGTGATATGGATCCTTTATTTTACGATGAAGTTAATGGATTGATATACCAATCAAAACATAAGATGGGACTTGGATATGATGAAATGACTTTAGCAGATGATTTGAAAACGAATGACTTTTCATATAGTGATATGATGGATATTGACAGCTATTTTGAATATCAACTTAATTTATCTGTATCCAGTTTGGAAAATGATTTTAGGTATATGTGTAATTCTTTTTTTGCACGCGCGAATCGTGAGATAATAAATGATCTGATTGATGTATTTTTAAATGGTACGAATAATACGATTCCTGTAAAAACCGGTTTGGGTGTAATGAATATACCATGTTATACCAATAATTCATTGTCTGAACAGGTATATGATGATCAGCAGGTTCAAAAGTACTTTGATTTTACAAAAGAGAAGTTAGTAGAATTACTGCAAGAATGTAAGGGAAATTTTGCCAAAGTTAAACGTGTTATGCCCCTTATAATACGTAGTAGTGGCACTAGTAAAATAAAATTTTCGAGAGATAATCCGGGATACTTGTTTTTTGGATTAACTATAAGTATTAATGATCTTTGGGGCAGCAATATCTATGTTGACGATTACCACTTTGATGGAAAGCATTTTTCGGGAACTTTGAATTTTACTCTTTATGATCATTTCGGACTTGATAAACCTGATGTTGAAAAAATTTATGTGAATCTGGCAGGCTTTAGAGCTTGGTATGTATTACAGCATTATGATAAATTTAATGGAGAGTTCACACCATTTATAAATTTGATGAAATATACTGTTCCGTTTGAGGGAGAAATAAGATGAAAAAAACGATGAGAACTCAAATAAAGGAATCTATACCGTTAATAGTTACAGTTGTTATAATTGCAGCAATATTATCATTTTGTTTAATTAGCAGACAGCATAAACTTTATGACTCGTCTAAGCCTAATATCTTTGAAATTCCCGGGACAGCTTATAGTTACTTTGCAACCGGTACTAAGTGGTATGACTATTATTTTATGGTCCAAAATTTTCCACAGAATAATTCAGAAGTTCAAAGTATGATAGAAGATTTTATCAACGATAACAAAGGGTTACTTGAAACAGCATTTCAACATGCCGGAGATATTGTTAGTTGTCATTTTATGTTTCCAAGCGAAGAATTTCCTGTTTATTTTGAAGAAAATAAGAATTATTTTATAATGGATGATTATGTTGACCATTATATACAAACTAATGAAAAGGTAGAGGTAATGTTTGAACGTTGGAGTTTTGATGGAATATATATATTCAAACGCTAACATAGGATAAGTATTGTTACAATGAAAACAGCTTGGAAAATCCGTCTATTTTATTTATTATTTTTAGTGATGGTAACTCCTGATAGACCGGTCGGGAGTTGCCATGACCTCGGACGGCAACGGCTGGTATTCGTATGATATTTACGGTTATGACAGTGCAAAGGTGATTTTCAGCGACAACGGAAATAATCAGGATCCTGCACAGAATGAGCCGGGATATGATGTAAGCGGGGAGAAGTGGTACATAAACGGTCAGCTTTACGACAGTGAGCCGAGCATTTACTATTATCTCAATGATAATGATACAGGCTCTGCATGGTCGGGCGAGGCTATGGTTAAGTTAGGCGATGATGAAACTATTGCCAACCGGTATTTGTACACTATAATCAAATATTCCTCCGCAAAGTCGACTCTTGAGCTAAGGGATGATTGTGTTAAAATATCAATACCTGATATATTTGCAAATGTGAGATGAATGAGGAAAGTATGGATAAAAAATTGAAAGATAAAAAAGAATTTGTACCGTTTATAGCTGTCTTTCTTAATTTAATATTCGGAATAATAATGTCTGTGGGACTGACAGTATTATATTTAGGATTTCAGCTTCAGGATTTTTCACGCAGTAGTTATAATTATATTAACACACTTTTGTTTTTCCGCAATTCTTATATAGTATTACTTATATTTGGGGTACTGTATATTTTTTCTAATATGATTTTATATAAATACCTCAGCAAAAAATACGATATAATGAATTATTCTCGCTACACCGTAAAAATAATATTGATAACTCTAATCCCTGTTTTGGTGCAGATGGTATTTCGGTGGTGGTAATGATGATAAAGGATAGATTATTAGTTTTGGTTGATGCAGTATTTAACTGTATAGTAATTAGTGTCATAACAATTGCAGGTAAAGATTATATAAGGAATAATTTGGATAACTTGGATTTTCCATCAAATTATGAGATATCTAAAATGTATGTTATAATAAATATATTGTATATTGTCTTTTTGATGGTTGTATGTGCTATACTTAATTTTATACAATATATAAAAAATGAGCATGAATTAAGTAATCCATGGCAATACCTGATTATTAACACACTTATTTCGATTGTTCCATTTACAATTCCTATACTTATTCCGATTTAAAATCTATGATTGTTAATATAACAAATATTTACTTGAGGGCTGTGAGTCATATGTTAATATTTTCCCGCTTGAACAGTATTTAATACCTAAGGGAGGTGATAATGTGGCTGCAAGAAGAAAACATATTCCTTGTGAATTGTGATTATTATTGTGCTTGTTATAATAAGAACTGTTTTCTGTATATTTTTTGCTTTTTTTACGTATTATTTGTGTTTGCCCGAAAGTGGAAAAAGAGCTTTGCCGTATATACCGATGTTTTGTGAAAATCAAGCGAGTTTCATAGAAATTCAGGAATTAGTAAAAAACGTGGGGGAAGATTATTACATAACCAATTATCCAAAGTCACGTAGCAGCAGCATTGAAATAATAAAAGCTGATTCCGAAATATCGTTTCATATTGTATCAACAGAAAATACAGAAAATATTAGATGATAAGCTGACCGATTCTGTAAAAGATGCATTTGAACATATTGGATTAAGTCAAGTACGTTTATTTAATTATTATCTTGATAAAACATATACTAACTTCCCATTGAAAATCTGGTTTAAATTTGAAGATGAGAAGGAAATTTATATTGTCTATCTTGAAGGTACATTGGAAGAAGAACCAAATGGGAT
>CANPXK010000154.1 GCA_947585965.1 uncultured Clostridia bacterium | reverse complement strand
TGGCACTGAGCAGATGCGGCAACGGTCTGCCAAGATAGATGGCTGTTCACGACAGAACCCGGCTTATCGTCCCACTCATTTAAGAAAATTACGGCTGCACTGTTTTTTCGGTGCGGTCGTTTTTGTATAGACGGATATATGTACAGAGCGTTCCGGAACTTATAAATCGTTTTCAGAGCAGTATGTCAAAATGCCTTCTTCTGAAATTTACCGGATAATGCCCGATTATATGCCCGTTGGGACGGCTTAAAACAACTTACACCAAAGTCATATTTCATTTTCTCCTCCTATATACATTGTAATAATGCTTTTTCATTTTACGATGTATAAGGGGAGAGTGAAGCTATGGAATGGCACAGCCTTGACTGTAAGACAGCAGTCGATACGCTGAAATCGGACCTCAGAAACGGTCTGTCGAAAACACAGGCTAAAGCACGTCTTGAAAAGTACGGAAAAAACGCTTTGTCGGGCGGCAAAAAACAAAGTATATTTGTCAAATTCCTCTTGCAGTTTTCTGATTATATGGTTCTGATACTTTTAGTTGCCGCAGGTATATCATTCGGTGTTGCTGTTTTCAGTGATGACGGCGACTTTATCGATCCGATAATGATACTTATAATAGTAATACTCAACGCAGTTATAGGAACCGTGCAGGAATGTCGTGCGGAAAAGGCTATCGAGGCACTGAAAAAACTTTCCGCACCCCATGCCAATGTGTTGAGGGACGGCAAAACTGTTTCCATTCCCTCCGAGGAAGTGACTGTCGGAGATATCATGCTTTTTGAAGCGGGGGATTTCGTCTGTGCCGATGCACGCATACTTGAAGCAGTCGCCGTCAAGGCTGAGGAATCCTCACTTACGGGTGAATCTGTTCCTTCGGACAAGCAGGCGGATATAGTCCTTTCGGAAAAAACCCCTCCGGCAGACAGAGTCAATATGCTGTTTTCCTCAACCTATATAACCTCGGGTCACGGCAAAGCTATCGTGACACAAACAGGTATGGATACGCAGGTCGGAAAAATTGCCGCTATGCTTGACAACGGAGAAAGTCCCGATACGCCAATTCAGAAAAGCCTTGCCAAAACAGGTAAAATGCTCGGAATATGTGCAATAATCATATGTGCATTTATTTTTGTTCTCGGACTTTTTCAAAAAATTCCTCCTCTTGATATGTTTATGATATCCATAAGTCTTGCCGTTGCCGCAATTCCCGAGGGACTTCCGGCAATAGTTACTATCGTGCTTGCACTCGGTGTACGCAAGCTTGCAAGCCACAGGGCTATAGTAAGAAAGCTCCCTGCCGTGGAAACTTTAGGAAGTGCGAATGTAATATGCTCGGACAAAACAGGAACACTGACACAGAACAAAATGACCGTTGAGGCATTGTCGGGAATAGACGGAAGCATAAATACCCACAGTACGGACGGTACTTTACTTCTTACACTTGCCGCACTTTGCAATAACAGCACACTCAAAAAAACAGCAGGAGTATATAAAGCGAACGGTGACCCCACAGAGGCGGCGCTTGTAACTGCCGCCGCAAATGCGGGAATCATTAAGGACGACCTCGACAAAAAATATATAAGAATAAAGGAACTGCCTTTTGACTCAAAGAAAAAAAGAATGGTAACAGTCCACAAGCTCCCCACAGGCGGTTACAGGACAATAATAAAGGGTGCGCCCGATATACTTATCGGTCTTTGCTCTGCTGTTTACCGTTCGGGAAGCGATACAGGCATGACACAGGGGAAGAAGGCTCGTCTTCTCGCCGAAAATAATAAGCTTGCGGCTCAAGCTATGCGTGTAATAGCCGCCGCATATAAGGACACACCAAACGAACCTAAAGAAAATGAGCTCGAAAGCGGTCTTATATTCTGCGGCTTTATCGGAATGACCGACCCTCCGCGACCGCAGGCATACGGTGCGGTCGCACAGTGTCACAAAGCAGGAATTAAAACAGTAATGATAACAGGTGACCATATCACTACGGCTAAGGCTATTGCAGAAAAATTAGGCATATTTAAGAATGGGGATAAAACAGCAACGGGTGCAGAGCTTGATGCAATACCTCAAAGTGAACTCGAAAAAAATATCTTTCAGTATTCGGTATTCGCTCGTGTTTCTCCTGAACATAAGGTGCGAATTGTAAAAGCATTCCAAAGCTCGGGTGCAATAGTAGCTATGACGGGTGACGGAGTGAACGACGCTCCCGCTCTGAAATGTGCGGATATAGGCTGTGCAATGGGACTGAGTGGTACTGACGTTGCAAAAAGTGCGGCTGATATGATTCTGACGGACGATAATTTTGCGACTATTGTTGATGCTGTTGAACAGGGACGAGGAATATTCGATAATATAAGAAAAACCATTCATTTTCTTCTTTCAAGCAATATTGGTGAAATACTCACAGTACTCTGTGCCTTTCTCATGCGGCTTCCTTCCCCGCTTCTTGCAATTCAGCTTTTGTGGGTAAATCTTGTTACGGATTCACTCCCTGCGTTGGCACTCGGCTCAGAACCGGCAAAAGAGGATCTTATGGAAAGAAAACCCGAAAATTCATCAAAGGGTGTTTTCACAAAAAGCTCTGTATGTTCAATAATAATTGAGGGCTGCTTTATTGGCGCACTTGCATTTTTAGCATATACTATAGGCAGAGTATTTTTCGACGGCGGCGGAGACCCCATCACAGGCAGAACCATGACATTTGCCGTGCTCAGCCTGTGTCAGCTTGTTCATTCGTTTAATCTACGCAGTGAGAAATCCCTCTTTAAAACCGGATTTCTCGGCAATCCAAAGCTTATAGGGGCATTTGTTATCGGAGCAATTATGCAGATATCCGTTATTTCCGTGCCATTCCTGTCAACAATCTTCAAAACCGTTCCCCTGAACGTCACCGGATGGCTTATTGTAGCAGGACTGTCTCTCGTACCTCTGCTTGTGGTTGAAACAGAGAAGTTTATAAGCAAAAACAAAGAATAAAAACTACTGCCGCACGAACGTCCGTGCGGCAGAACCGATTTTAAACGACGATTTATTGTATAGATATAATTTAATTCACGTTGACAAATAATCAAAAAAACGATACAATATCAACGAACCTGTAAATTTCGTTGTCATGAATCGACATTTACATCTATAATAAAATAAAGGAGTTTCAAAAATGCGTAAAATAGGAAATTTTTTCTGGTTTATCTTTGCGGGTCTTGGTCTTGGTATTAGCTGGTTTTTTATCGGACTCGTCTGGTGTATCACCATAGTCGGTATACCAATAGGTATACAGTGCTTCAAGTTTGCCGGTCTTGCATTTTTTCCCTTCAAAAAGAATGTCGTATACAGTTCAAAGACAACCTCTGTTATATTGAATATTTTATGGATAATTTTCGGCGGACTTTTTCTATGTATTGAATCAATGTTAGCCGGTCTTATATACTGTATAACTATTATTGGCATTCCGTTCGGTATGCAGTGCTTCAAGATTGCAAAGCTTTCACTTATGCCTTTCGGTGCATCCGTGGTAAGGAAAAGCTTATAAAATCTCATATTTAATTTTCAAATGGCAATCAATTACAATAAGTATTCGGTACTACTAATACTGACAAATTGTAATACAAATTTTTAACGAAATAATTGACATATAGAATAAAGTATGTTACAATTCAATCATGCAGTACTGCTATTGCATGATCAATGACAAAGGGGATGACACCCATAGCAAAAAACATTATTGTCAAAGATATTAACGGAAACTATGTCGGTACTACCTACCCCAAACGGGCAAGGGGACTTCTGAAAAAAGGTCGGGCGGTTTCCGTGGATGAGTTTACCATTCAAATGATCGGAAATCCTCCGTCCGTCAATACAATAGGAGGAAAAAACATGGATACGAAAGAGGCACTGCTTGCAGCTATTGAACAGATGACCGAAGTACAGATGAACAGCTTGTTGTTCCTGCTTAATAGTTTCAATTCGGAAAATACACCTGAAATAGTTTTGCCAACAACATATGTACAGCAGAATGACCCACGCAGTGAAATGGTACAAACCTTAAAAGAGCAGATCAATGTATTGGCTAAAGACGGATATAACAGTCCGAATACAGTTGATGTTCTTAAAGAGCTGAAGGATATGCTTAATATACTTATGAGAGTATAGAAGAAGTACTAACTGCATTACCGTGAATAACAACAAAGATTCGACCCCCTCGGAGTTTTTCCGAGGGGGTTATTGCACTTTCGACAGTGATTCGATCTGTTGT
>CANPXK010000153.1 GCA_947585965.1 uncultured Clostridia bacterium | reverse complement strand
GAACTTGAAACAGAAGGCAGACAGGCTGCACCTGAAGAACAGGAAATATTGTCACGCTATGTCGGTTGGGGCGGTCTGGCAGAGTATTTCAAGGAAAGCAATCCGCATTATCGGGAGCTGAAAGATTTGCTGACAGAGGACGAATACGACTCAGCAAGAGCTTCTACTCTTGACTCATTCTACACCTCCCCTGTTGTTATTGACAGCATTTATACCGTTTTGCAAAACGCAGGCTTTGAGAGCGGTAATATCCTTGAACCGTCAATGGGAGTTGGGAATTTCTTCGGACGAATGCCGCAGGAAATGCAGGAGCAGTCAAAACTGTTTGGTGTGGAAATTGACAGCCTGACCGGACGTATTGCAAAGCAGCTTTACCCCGAAGCCCATATTGACATTAAGGGTTTTGAGAAAACTGCCTTTAGCGATGGAAGTTTTGATGTTGCTGTCGGTAATATACCTTTCGGTGATTATAATCTCCAATACAATAATCAGCCTTTCAAAATACATGATTATTTCTTCATGCAGACTCTTGATAAGGTCAAGGACGGCGGTATTGTAGCCTTTGTGACATCAAAGGGAACTCTTGATAAAAAGGATCCGTCTTTCCGAAAGTTACTTGCAGAAAGAGCCGATTTACTCGGTGCTGTCAGATTACCGAACAATTCGTTTAAATCGGCAGGGACGGAAGTAACATCTGATATAATTTTTCTGCAAAAGCGTTCAAGCCCCCCGGAAAAAATGCCCGAATGGGTGAATATAGGTGCGTCCCCTGCCGGATATCTGATTAATAATTATTTCATTCAACACCCGGACATGGTATTGGGAGAGATCGTACAGGGAAATAAAATGTATGGCAGAACTGATGATACAATGTGTATTCCCATTGAGGGTATTGAACTTTCCGAAAGTCTGCCACAGGCTGTTTCAAAAATCAACGCTGAAATTTCAGGAAATACAAAAGCCACAGAACCAATAGTCGATAATGGTGTTGTTGTACCTGAAAATTTGAGAAATTACAGTTATTTTGTAAACGGCAAGGATATTTATACCGTTGTCAATAATACGGCTGAAAGCCTTAAAGACAGGTGGAAACGGTCGTATACTGCTGCCAATATTGAACGTGCTGAAGCATACATAATGGTACGTGATACCGTGCGTGAGCTGCTTGCTGTGCAGCAGGAAACAGCACCTGATGTAGAAGAAAGAATTAAGACTTTACAGGAAAAACTGAATATACAATATGACAATTTCTATGAGAAGTACGGGCTTATGCACAGCCGCTTCAATGCACAGCTCTTTAATGACGATACATCATACCCACTCATGCTTTCCCTTGAAGAAAAAATTGATAATGAACGGCTCGTTAAAAAATCGGATATTTTCTATAAACGTACAATTAAGGCTCCTCAAGTTGTAGAAAGTGTCGATACACCGCTTGAAGCATTGACATTATCGGTTGCCGAACACGGAAAGATAGATTTTGAATATATGTCTGCTCTGACATCTTTACCACAGGAAACGATTATAAAACAACTGAGGAATGCCGGGGAAATCTTCCCCTCACCGGAATTATCAACGGAAAATAATATCATATATCAGACTGCCTCCGAATATCTGAGCGGTAATATTTACTCAAAAATTGATGGAGCAAAAATTGCAGCAGAAAAAAATGATATTTTTGCTGATAATATCAAAGCTTTGGAATCTGTTATTCCTGCCCCGCTTAAAGCCGGAGAAATTGACGTTGAATGCGGAGCAACATGGATACCTAAAGAAATTTATCAGCAGTTTATGTATGAAACCTTCAAAACACCAAGGGAAAATAATGCAAATATGCCAAAAGGACTGTTCTATCGAAATAAACGTAACATTGAGGTTGATTATTCTCCTGTTACAAACAGGTGGTATATTTCAAATAAGTCCGCAGATAATTCCGTTACCGTCCGTAAAACCTATGGTACTGAGATAAAAAATGCTTATCATATTTTTGAAAGTGTTTTAAACTTATCTACACCAAATATTACAAGGACAAGGTACGAAAACGGTAAACCAATTACAGAAATGGATTTAGACGCAACTAAACTTGTGCAGAAAAAAGCAGAAGCTATAAAAAAGCAGTTTAAGGACTGGATTTTTAAGGATCCTAAACGCAGAAAAGAGCTTGTTGATTTGTATAACAGGCAATTCAACTGTGTACGTCCACGTGAATATGACGGTTCAAATTTACAATTCCACGGGATGAATGCAGGAATTGAGTTGCACGGTCATCAAAAAAATGCTATTGCTCATGCTATTTACGGTGGAAATACACTTTTTGCTCATTGTGTCGGAGCAGGAAAAACATACGAAATGATAGCTACTGCTATGGAAAGTAAAAGGCTCGGTTTGTGCAGCAAGTCCTTGTTTGCTGTACCGAACCATTTGACGGAACAGGTTGGAGCTGATTTCATGAAGCTTTATCCGAATGCTAACATTCTGGTTGCGACCAAAAAAGATTTTACAAAACAGAACAGAAGTAAGCTGCTTGCTAAGATTGCTACCGGCAATTACGATGCCGTAATAATCGGTCATTCTCAGCTTGGCATGATACCTATATCCCCTGAAAGACAGAGAAAAATGTATAAGGAGCAGATAAGAGAAATAACAGAGGGAATCAAGGAATTAGCAAGCAGCGACCCTAAAAACTTTCAGGTAAAGCAGCTGGAGCGTACTAAAAAATCTTTACAGCAAAAACTCGAAAAGTTAAATTCAGGCAAAAGGGATGATACGGTTTACTTTGAAGAACTTGGAATTGACAAGCTGTTTGTTGATGAAGCACATGAATTTAAGAATCTGATGTGCGTAACAAAACTTAAGAACGTTTCCGGAATATCCGGACGTACTTCGCAAAGAGCTACTGAACTCTTTATGAAATGCCGATATCTTGATGAGAAAACGGGCGGCAAGGGTGTTGTTTTTGCGACCGGTACACCTGTTTCAAACAGTGTAACGGAATTGCATACCATGATGAGATATCTTGAATATGATTTCCTTTTGGAACATGGTTTGCAGAATTTTGATAACTGGGTATCCGTTTTCGGTAAACAAAAAACAGATTATGAATTAGCACCGACAGGTGACAAGTTTAAGGCTCGCACGAGAATAGCAAGCTATGCAAATATGCCGGAATTAATGACAATGTTTAAACAGATAGCCGATGTTAAAACAGCAGACAGTTTAAATCTTCCTGTTCCGGAATGCGAAATGCATATTGTCAATGCAGAGCCTACTGAACTTCAGCAGAATATGGTGCAAGAACTTTCGGCAAGAGCTGACGATGTTCAGACCGGGGTTGTTGAGCCGTATGAGGATAATATGCTTAAAATAACAGGTGACGGCAGAAAAGTTGGTCTTGACCCACGACTTATTGATCCGACATTGGAGGACAATCCGAACACGAAGCTCAATCAATGCGTAAATAATGTCTTTAAAATTTGGCAAGACACTGCGGAAGAAAAAATGACTCAAATTATTTTCTGCGATTTAGGTGTGCCGAAGCCCGGACAGGATGAAGTTAAAGAAAATGATGTTGATGAAAAGTCTATGTCGGAAATAGACTCACTCGAGGAAAGCGGAAGATTCTGTATTTATGATGATATAAAAAATAAGCTTGCTGCTATGGGTGTGCCAAAAAATGAAATAGCTTTCATACATGATGCTAAGACAGAAGCTCAGAAGTCGGAGCTTTTTGAAAAGGTCAGAAGCGGAGATGTAAGGGTCCTGATTGGTTCAACCGCCAAAATGGGTACAGGTACCAATGTGCAGGACAGATTGATTGCATTGCATGATCTGGACGTCCCGTGGCGACCTGCCGACCTTGAACAGCGTCGGGGTAGAATGGTTCGACAAGGAAACATTAACGATAAAGTCCACCTTTACAGGTATGTTACAAAGGGAACATTTGACGCATATTCCTATCAACTTCTGGAGACAAAGCAGCGTTTCATCAGTCAGGTCATCACTTCAAA
The DNA here is from genome assembly GCA_947585965.1 of uncultured Clostridia bacterium. Taxonomy (GTDB): domain Bacteria; phylum Bacillota; class Clostridia; order Oscillospirales; family Acutalibacteraceae; genus UBA1213. The sequence continues at coordinate 385 of CANPXK010000153.1, read as the reverse complement.
AACTCCTGCCCGTACCTGTTCGGATGTCGACCAAGAGGCATTAACATATTCCGAGATAAAAGCTCTTTGCACAGGCGATGAGCGTATCAAGGAGAAACTCGTTCTTGAAAACCGAGTTAAAGAGCTTACTCTTTTTGAAAAAGAATACAAAGATACGCACTATGAGCTTGAGGATAAGGTTGAAGCCTATCCGAAAAGGCGGCAGCTTTTATGCGACAGAATTGCCAAAATTGAAAAAGATTCTGCAAAAAGCAGTGCTATTCCGCTTGTTGAGGACGGTACTCCTTTGTTTAAAATGACGGTAAGGGGTATAGAATATACCAACCGGAAAGACGCTGCGGAAGCTCTCCGAGTTGCAGCTTCCGCTGCCAACAGAAACAGAGAC
>CANPXK010000152.1 GCA_947585965.1 uncultured Clostridia bacterium | reverse complement strand
CTTATTTTACTCTGAGGTATCTTTTTATCAACCACCTTCCTTGGAATTCCCTATATTTGAATTATACAGGAAGCTCCATTGTTTGCCAGATAAGTTATTGCAGAATTATATCTGGCTCCCCGATCTGCCTTTCCTTCTACCAGCGCTATTCCATCCAAAATTATTCCATATCCATAACAATTACCGTCAAAATCCAGCAAAACCGCTCCATCAACGTTTGTCATGCCAAGCAGCAGCTGATGCCATTTATATTTGCCCAAAGAGTCCTGTTCATCAATCTTAAACTTTTCTATTTTCGTTCCCCTTTTATATTTTAAACACAGCCTGTCAGTCTCCGTTTCAGCATCCTCTGCGACAATGAGCAATGCGCCTCCAATCGAATCATTATTTAACAGATTCAGGAAATCTCCAAATAAATTATAGCATAATCCAGCTTGCAAACATTTTTTCTTTAAACTATCATTCTTTTTTTCTCTGTTAATATAATATCTTCCATTTTGATAATAAACCAATGTTTCTCTGCCACGAAACAATTCCCATTGATTACCATAAAAACAGATGCTTATACTCTGCTCTTTAATCAAGCTCCCAAGTTTCGATACTATTCCAACAATCGTCATGCAATCTCCAACTGCTACCAGACAATTGCCGCTATTTCTACACACTTCTAAAAGCTTTCTTATTGCCATAACATTTTTTTCGTCTTCACAACCACCCCGCAGATAACACTTCTGATCAATATGTACCATCATTTCTTCCTTTAGTTCCGAAATATCACCAAGAAAACAAATCTGTCCACAGCACTCTCGCTTTTCGTAGTGCAATGCACTGATTGAACAGATAACCGTTTCTTTTGGAATGTATTTAAAACATTTCCTCATTTCCCGAATATAATATTCCATGAAAATTTTTTCACCCAAAAATTTTTTCTCTATTTCAGCGCTTTCCAAGGAAAGTTGATTGATATTATTAAATTCATCTACCAACAAAGAAAGAATTACATTTGCAATAACCTTATAAATATCAGTTTTACTTTTTTTATACACAGCTATCCAAATAACACTGCATTCATACGGATATTGTTCTGAAATCTTACCCAAGCCGGTATTTTTCACTTGAGAGCTTTCTTTTCTTTCAATCCGCGCGTCCTGATACTGTTCTGAAATTATCTTCAATGCATCATCTTGATTTTCCAGATTTTCACATGATTTTTCTGAAATCAAATAACGATATTTTAATTCACCTCCAAATTCGCACTTTACTTCTGCATACAAACTTATATCTTTTATCATTCCGTCAATCTGATTATCTGACCATATGCAAACACTTTTCCAAAACGATGTTTTAAAGGCTGAAAATTTTTCCTGAAAAAACTTCTTAACATTATCTTTATCCAAATCACTACCCCATAGTATACGATTCATCGTTTGTTTTTCTCCTCATTTCTTCCTGTAAATCAGTTTTGTATTTCTCAATAAACCGCACAATCTCTATAATTTGTTCTTCCCCGGATACGCTACCATTTGGTGCAAAGATCTGAAATAACTCTCTAAGATCATTTACTTTATCCAAATCTGAAACATGATTTTGATAATGATTGTCAAATGCTTCCATACAAAATTGTAAATATTCAACCGTATGCTCTAATACTAAAGTGTCATACTTCATAGCGCAATATACATTATCTTCATATTTCTGTTTTTTTTCATTTTCATCTTTCATATAAATAAATAACGCACTTTGCGCTACTCGTCCCCACTTACTGTTTACTTTTGTCTGATTTAATTCCTGTTTCCACTTATAACCCAAATCCCTTTTCTCATCTTTACATATACATACCAGTACAGCAGCTATTCGAACCATGGCATCTGTATTAAGCAAAGTTTCCAGGTCCATATTCTGGTATTCTGCACTTTCTATGATTCCTTTTATATATTCTTCAGCGCTCATACGCAAAATCAAAACCGACATTAAGTCTGCAAAACTTTCCGCATATAATGCACGTAAGCTGTTAAGTACAGGGATAGAGGCCACTATTGTGTATTCATTTGAATGAATAACAAAACGCCAGGACACTTTTCTGATCCTCTCAAAAATATTTGTTTTTTCAGACGATTCTTTCAAAAGAAGCGGGGCAAAGATTACTTCTAAATTTTCGATAACATTTTCTTTCATAATAATTTGAAGATCTGACACGAGTTCTTCAAAATAATTTATATTTTTTGTCCTTCTTTTACTAAATGTATCAAAATACTCATATTCTCCGCCATCCGAATCAGCAATTTCATATATAAACGATTGTTTTTTGTCCATTCTATTCCCCATAAAAAATTGTTCATCCACTTCTCTGCACAAACAGTCATATATAATATAAATTAACCTGCCTTCGCACTCTTTCCATTCAGACTCATCAAATTCGCACAATCCGCCAAATTTTTCTATATGCTTTATAAAAATATGCACGTAACTGGCAATAAACATTTCCGTTCTTTTTTCCCGGCGCCGAAATTCTCTGCCAACATAATGCGCCGCTTCATGAGCCAATACAATCATCATAAACCGTACATCGTAAAAACAATACTCCGGTATTGACGCCTTCATTAACCTTTTTGTGTCAGAACAGCCACTATATAATTCCTCAACCGTCACTTTATCTTCCATGCCCGGCAAAGCAAAAAAATCATAATCAACGTGTGTAGAAATTGAATTTCGTTTTTGAATATTCAAAACATCTGTTATTCTGTACAGATATGCATTATAAAATGCATTTAATTTAACCGGCACATCATAAATTTTAACATTAAACCCAAGTATCTGTGCAGTATGTTTGTCTGTCAGCATTGTATTCTGCGCATAGAAACAAAATCCTGTCAAAAACTCATGAAATCCCTCTTTATCCATTTGTTGTTTGCGGACAATCTTTTTTTCAATCATAAGATCTAAAAGTTTATCCAAAATCTTCAATAACGGAAAGAATATATAATCATTAAACATCTCTCCTGAATACTTAGGCATAGCGCCGAGAATAATATTAAGCTCACTGATATAGTTATTATCCTGCTCCTTAAGTTTTATTAATTTTTTTTGTAGTCCGTTTAATCGCGCTTTAAAGAGATTAAGATGGCTTTCATTCTTCTCCCTCTGTGAATCCTGTCCACAAGAACACGCAGCCATATTTTTATCTGTCGCTTTGTCACCATTTGGTAATTTTACGCAAATTTGCGTTGTCACACCAGCAGCATTATTTTTATATATAGAATTTTCACTATAGCGATCGCCAAAGATCCCCGTTTTCTTTTCATAAAGTGACAAAAAATCTCCCCAGCCAATTTCTGACAATACGATCATCTCATCATCCGTTCCTAAAACAGGCCATCTATTTAACGATCTTTTTAATGAAATCTCTATTGCATTAAAAATGTGATCTATATCACCCTCTTTTCGTTCTATAAGTCTTATATAAACACGATCAATTTTTTCAGTATTCCATTTCTCTTTTTCATTTTCAGCCACATAACTAATCCATTCATTGCGAACCGCCATCACAGAAAAACTATTTTTCAAAATACATTCATGCCCATACCGAACAAAATTCCTGTTCTGATGAAATCTATTAATCATTTCTACACCTGTAACATACTTTGAAGTTCTTATAACAACAAATAAATCCGTATTGTCATACGTGAGATACGTCCGAATTTTCATTTCCGGACACTGATAATTTTCCAGATAGCTCCTGTCCTTCATAAAAAAAATTTTATCTTTGTCAAATTGAATACGACAAAAAAAGAAAAACGGCCATATATCCCCCTCCCAAAATATACGTTCTTCTTTTTCTGTATCATACCTTACAATATATATTCGATGAGCGCTATTACTGTCTTCATGCTCATTATTAAACTGCTTTTGTGATTTCCATATGCAATCTGTAATACTCTCTCCGGCATTATCATCATTCAACAAAATGTCTCCCACCTGAACTCCATCGACGATTCCAAAGGCGCTGAATTCGGCTTTACTTCCTTCGCCAAACACAGGCATATAGTCATTATAAAATGTTATCGGCCGACATAAGGTTCTCTTTTCAATATTACACATTACATTTCCTCCTTAATAAATCTCACAGCTTATCAAGCATCTCTTTTATGTCCGGAAGCGTCTTCTTCTCCTTCATTCCAGATGTGTCAATAACTAATTCGCGCACGTCTAAATGAGATGTTTTTATCACATCTTTTTGTCTTGGCATCATTTTAACACTTAATCCGTCACACCTTTCGTTCAAAAGTTTTCTTGTAACCGGAATATCCTCATTCTTCATCCTTTATTCTCCTAGTATAATAATGGTGTAGTCAAGAATGACTACTGGTTAATAGTTACAAAGTCCAATCTAATAAATCT
>CANPXK010000151.1 GCA_947585965.1 uncultured Clostridia bacterium | reverse complement strand
GAATAGTTTCTTCAGCATGTCCTATACCTGGAATATAAATCTCGTCTTCTTTAAGCAACCCCTTGATAGATTTTGGTGTTTTTGTTTTATTCGCCATTTCAGTGGATACCAAATACACTTCTTTACCTGTTTCGTTATCGATTGCTTTCATAACAGAAGTGGTTCCTCTTTTACCCTGTTGTCCCGGTCTCTGATTATTGATTTCTGTCGCCCTTTCATTACATTCTTGAGCAATCCTTTGTCGGTCTTTTAAACAGTATTGATCATTATGCACCAACACGCCCGTGTCAGTAACATAATAAGTATGAAAATCAGAAACCTCGAAGTTATAGACGATAACAGGCTGTTCAAGCTGCTCACCGTAAGTTTTGGTAACGGTAGCAGTTGTACCATCTGCAAGGGGTAAGAATGTCACCCTCACAGAGATCCTTTGCAGCTACCCACTCATTTACTATCCAGAAAGGATGTACAGGATTTGTTTCTATTTTCTCTCATTTAATCCATTGGATTTTTTAGACCTTTTGAGATTTTCTCGCTCAGTATATACTTGCTTGAAGTATATTACACTCTTTCAATCTTTACGAGGGAAGGTGCAGGGAATTAGGCAGTTATATTATTTATCAAAAATTATTGAATAGTAAATATTTTATTCCCAAATAAAACCAATGCATTCTTTACCTGTTTTACAATAATAAATAATAGCCTTTTTTGCTATTTTTATTGGCACACAAATATTACCCTCAAAATCTCCCCATTGCCCTCCGACCACCAGTCGGTAAACATTAGTATCGTGATTGGGATTAATTAGTGTTTTTATTATAAAACCATCATCTTTAGAGATATAAACATTACAAATACCGTTGTTACCTCCACCAACACATAGGTGATTATCATTTGTCTCATCATAAAATGTTATTTGTGTTGTAGTACATCCATCAAGCTTATTAATAACTTGTCTAATATCTTCGCAATTAGGCGAATTCATCTCTTTTGTATAGCCATGATCATCATAAAAAACTCTTTTTACATACATAGATAAATCATCCCCTATGAGCAATAAATGCTTTCTATCAGAATTAATCATACCTGAATTCGTGAAACTCGATTGTTTAAAAATACTTGAAACTCGCATGAAATCATGTACTTCAAGAAATTTATCATATATAATTTTCTCCACCCATTTGGTGCAAATTCAAACCGAAAGATTTGCTAAAATACAGTAATCATCCGTCTTTCAGTGCCATTATACGATTTGAATTTCACGGATTTATGTTTATTAAAAACTAAAAAATTATAACTTATGGTCAATAGCCTTTGTGAGTCTAAAGTGAATTTTTTAGGATTAATGATTCTATCCTTTATAAAAATGGATTTGGTAGGGGTTTTATTTGAGGATTAAATCTAATAGGTGCATACCCAGGACTTACAATAATCAAATCTGTTATCCCAGATTGTCTGGCAAGAGAGCGAATACCACCATTCAATCCACATGCATTACATGCTCTTCTATCTGTCACTAATATAGCACTATTAGAAGTTTCACCTGCCATCTTTGCTTGTAAAAAGACATCCCCTTCTGCGTGAGTTGCTGTTTGAGGATTTACATTGAAAGCACTACGAACCTGTGATTGCTTTCCGTGTGCATTTCTCCCATAATATTCGTGACCACCTATTTTTAGTTTTCCGACCGTATATCTGTCCTGAGCACTACCAGCCTCAGGTAAACCCATCTTTTTTCTGTGTTCTGCTAAATCGTCAAAATCTTTCGAATAATCATCGTAATCATGAGTAGCAATTCCACAATCAAGAGTTTTTTGCTGATTATGAACCAACACTCCTAATTTAGTAACATAATAGGTGTGGAAATCCTCAACCTCAAAGTTGTAAACAATTACAGGCTCGTCAAGCTGTTCGCCATAGGTTTTTGTAATAGTTGCGGTAGAGCCGTCGGCAAGAGTAAGAATATCGCCAGCTTCAAGATCCTTTGCAGCTACCCACTCATCTACTACCCAGAAAGGATGTACGGGCGTGGTTTCAATCTCATCATCATTGACGAAGATATGAATTAGAATATCAGTTTCTTTTCGGAATGTTCTTACTACTTCCTTATATTCGCTCTCACCCGTTTCGGGATTGGTTGAATATACAAGGTCGCCTGCCTTAATTTCCTCAATCGGTTTGTCACCATCAGCCGTGACAACAAGCGTACTTTCTACAAAGCACTGTGACGTAACAATATCATACTTTACGTTCTTAAAATTACTAACATCATCAACAAGCCCTTTACCGGAAATAAAAGTTGTCAACCCTGAGAACAATACTCCGGCAAATTCCCCGAGAGTTTCTTCTCCCAATGGTTCTCCTCGGGTATAATACTTGTCCCACATGTTGTAAATTTGCGTTGCGGTGTCATATACCCCGTCTGCAAAATCATTGGCATTTGATATCAGTCGAGTCGCATACTTTATAGCTTTTTCATACTTTGTACACTTGCCCATAGCGGTTAAAAAACCACCAACAATATCCCCTAAACCCGGCAGTGCAGATATAAAACTACAGGCACCTTCATCAATCTTACCCTCTCTAATGTACCAGCAGCCGTTTATGAAATCAGCCACACTACCAATTACAGGTACAAAGCCGAGAAGGTCAAGCACGCCGTGTCCTATGTCGCTCCAACTTATCTGAGGACTTAGACCAAACGGGTCAAGCATACTTACAGGATTACCTTGACAATAAGCATACTTATTAAGGCTCGGACTATTTGTTATATTGCCCTCTACAACGTCCTGATTTATGAATCGCTTGATATCTACATTGTAGTATCTCGCCCTCATGTAATACAAGCCGTTGCTGTCGGTAACAACACCATAGCGGCCGTTGTACAGAAACATTATGCCGTGAGTGCTGCCCGAAAGAAGCTCACCGTAGGTAAAGGTATGAACAATCTTGCCGCTTTCTCCTGTTACTGCGGTTGTGCTGTTAAAGTTAGGCTATATTCACTATTACAGCAAATCAAGATGTTTCGTCATTAACTATTTCGATTAAATCATCATCAGTACTTATATATACGTGACACCATGATATATCATTTTCGTCCTCGTATTCATCGCCATATTCATATACAGCATATACATTTAATTCAGATTGTAAATTCAGCGTCACCATCTCAAAAACATCATCTTCCTGTGGACACTTAGTCGCCGCCGGATAGTAAATTAAATCATAAACTATTATTTCATTCAAACATTCAGTGCAAATAACTTTAACCGTTGGATTGGGATCAGTATATACATTAAACAAATCATTCCCACATGTACATTTAATTTTATTAATAGACATATTTGTATCATCAAATCTGTTAAAAATACTTTCAAATATTTTATCAGAATGATCACAAACACAATATTTCTTAATGTGTGTCGGTGCTATATTAATCAATTTCACACTACCTCCTTGACTAAATTAATACCTAACTTTCAAACGATTGTATGCTTTCGGATCAGCTTTACACATATTAACATAGGCATCTATTTCTCTACTTAACTCACTTTTTGAATAAGGATTCGACACATAATTGGTATTATATCTTCTTCCTTCAACCACATAAGAGGCATCTGGCTTAACGTAATGTTTTCCATCGTAGAACACCCTATTTCCGTCTGCGTCCAATTGTACCCTATTTTTTCGCAAGCTAGTCGCTCCATTTTGATGTGCAAAATCAAGTTCATCTTCTATAGCATTATTATGCTTAGTATTACCTTTTCCATGTTCTTCTCCCCAATTAGTTCGACTCTTTGATTTAGAGCTAACAGAACATGAGTCAAACGAACCTCCGTTCGCATTATGCACCAACACACCGGTATCGGTGACATAATAAGTGTGGAAATCCTCAACCTCAAAGTTGTAAACAATTACAGGTTCATCAAGCTGTTCGCCATAGGTTTTTGTAACAGTTGCGGTAGAGCCGTCAGCAAGTGTAAGTTCATCACCCTCACGAAGATCTTTAGCAGCTACCCATTCGCCGTCAACCCAGAATGGATGTACGGGCGTGGTTTCAATCTCATCATCATTGACGAAGATATGAATTAGAATATCAGTTTCTTTTCGGAATGTTCTTACTACTTCCTTATATTCGCTCTCACCCGTTTCGGGATTGGTTGAATATACAAGGTCACCTGCTTGAATCTCTTCAATAGGTTTATCGCCGTCTTTTGTGACAACAAGTGTACCCTCTACAAAGCACTGTGATGTAAGAATATCATACTTGGTATTCTTGTAGTTGGCTATATCGTCAGCTACGCCCTTTGCAGAAAATACTGTGCTTACTCCAGTAAAGGCTGCACCGAGGAACTCTCCGAGAGATTCTTCACCCCATGGTTTTCCTTGAGTTACATACTTGTCCCACAG
>CANPXK010000150.1 GCA_947585965.1 uncultured Clostridia bacterium | reverse complement strand
GTTTGTTTTCTAAATTAATAAAACAAATATGCAGTAATCACCAAGGCAGTATTTGGTATAGTGATAATGTAAAGAAATTGATTAATGTTCGACTTATTACCGTCAATACAAGTGAACCATTAGTTTATGACTTAAAGATATAAGTTTGGTTTATAGTTTAAGGTGACGAAATATATTGTAGACAGAAAAACTTTTTTGCCATAAAAATAAGAAATAACCGCCGGACTTTTCAGTCAAGCGGTTATTTTTTAAATTGTGAATATTCAGAGGCAGTGAACTGTTGGTATACTCCACATTACAAAGATTAGAAATTAACAATCCGTGTCATATTTGTCTAAAGTCAGGACACATTCCCAAAAAGGTCTTATATTCATCTGCTCGGTGTTCGCTAATACTTGCGACAGTAATTTTTCTTTCACTTGTCATTGTTATCCGCCGTCTTTAATAACCTGCCCACGCTTTATACCTTTGTGTATCAAGCGAAATTTTGCCTCCGTTAGACATATCATATGCCAATGACTCCTCATATTTTTTCTCATAGTACTGTCTGTCACTTTCCTGTTGCTGAGCAATCAATGCGGCCTCCTCCATAGCCTTTTTCTGATCTTCTTCTCCTGACTGATCAAGATAATTCATCATAGCCTGCTGATTATTTTGACTTGAATTATAGCTATTTCCACCGATATCATCCGCAAGCTTTATTCCCAGGTACAATCCTGCACCTACAACGGCAATAGCGGCTGCCATTTGTAATATGTCATTTCGCTTTTCTTGACTGCGCTCTCTATCATAGCTAATATTTGCGGGCGTCAGACTGTAATATCCGCTTAATCCGTTTCCCGGACCCTGCTTAGCCGAACCTGCCTTCGCCAATCCTTTGTTATCATAGTCAGCAAACTCTACCGAACCTGAAAGTTTGTCATCCTTAAATGTACATTCTGAGAAATAGGATATCCTATCACCATTATCCATATCGAACCTGTGAAATATGGTTGTAATAACTCCACGACCGTTTTTCATGCCTTTTCCCATTTCTCCCGAATAGTATTCCTCGAAATGAATATCCCCATAATTGGATTGCAGAGTTTCTTCATTAGGATATATCAAAAGACTGTAGTTACCCTGTCCATGGGGTAAACCGGCTTGCCATTCTCCTTTGTATGTATAGGTATTATCATAACAAGCAGGGTTATTGGCAAAGCAATCTATTTTAAATCCCGTGAAAGTTCCCTCGCCAACCGGACCACAGCCTTTCCAAGATCCTGTGTAGTAGCCGATACAATCATTGCAGACATACGGGTAGTTCTCAACATAAACAGTTTCCGCAGTACAATTATGATTCATAAGATCATATACCTTATTTTCAGTTTCACGCAGTTTTCTTTTTATAAAATTGTATAAATTATCTGAAAAACTACTCAACGAACCATATAAATTAAGTACATTTTCATAATCGGTATCAGACATATCTTTATTTTTGGCATATGCATCACTCATGGCAATACATTCTTTTACAAGTTCACCCAATTCTTCTGCAAGTTCATCCCATGCCGGATCATCATCTTCAATTGTATCTGCAATAAACTGAATATCATTTGTAAATTTATCAAGACCCTCCTCAATATCATTTGTAAATTTATCAAGACCCTCCTCAGTACTATAAGCATTAGAATCATCCATATTCGAAGCATTAGAATCATCCCCATTCGCAAAATTTGCCAAAGCGATAAGCCCGGATGACAATTTAGCTGCCTTTTCACATTCCGGACATTGTGCACTTACCGCATCATATGAAATAATTGTCTTTCCATCGTCTGTGCTCATATAAGATTTTGTTTCAGAGCTTCCTGTCTTTCCATCGTCTGTGCTCGTATAGGATTTTGTTTCAGAGCTTCCTGTCTTTCCATCGTCTGTGTTCATAGAAGATTCCAGTTCAGAGCTTCCGCAACCGGACAACGTTGTAAATAGCATTGTACCCGACAGCAAAATCGCTATAGCTCGCGTAAATCTGTTTTTAATAATCATTTCTTATAATACCTCCGTTTAAATATTTTCTCTTTATGGTGATTTAATTCATAGCAATTTATAATACACAATGAACCACCACACATATAAGGAAATTGTAAATACAATGTTGTCATATTTTTTAAAAAAAATGTAAAAAATGTCGTGAATTGTAGCTGTGATGTCGTGAAATGCAAAAAAACAATAAAATACCCCCACAAAAATTCACATCGCATACTTTTATATTGTTCTGATACACTCCCCTATCTGCATATGCATATAGGTTAAATTTTAACTTTGTTTATCATAATTTATTACGACAAACACCACGTACATAATAATATCAGCACTTCACACCTGAATTGTGCGATTTGTTAATAATGAAGTTGTTTATGGTGATTCCGGTTATACCGGTCTTGGAAAGCGTGATGAAATTGTAAACAATGAGCATTTCAGCAAAATATTTTTTATGTAAAATGTACTGATTTTTTGTAAAAGATTATTGAATTTTAGTAAATTTATGATATAATATTAATGGTCAATTATTTGTTGTTATATTTGTAAATGGGGTGATTTTAAGGTGGCCATTACCAAAAGGACATTTGATAAGGTAATAAGATTTTATCAGTCATTACCTATTGACTTGCTTAATGAAATTTTTACTAAAATAGGTGATGCTAATAGAAAATCACAACGAACGCTTTCAAAACATAAAACTATAGACGATAAAATTAATTATGTGTTACAGTCAGATACACGAGAAATATTTTGTGATATTGCTTATGATTTAATCAAAGCAAATGTTGATTTGAAATTGGAGAATACAGAATATGATGAAATAATATCAAATATCACAGATGATAATAAAAATTATTATACTATTTTCTTTTTTAGATGGTGCTATGAGGATGATAAGGATGGTATTTCAAATGATACGAAATACTTTGAAAAGTTTGTAAATTCTGAACTTTTTGATAAAATTTTGTATGGGCTGCCATTAGAAAATGGTAATACCGATGTTCAAATTAAAAATCAACCAACATCAACTTTGTCGATGGATACTGTTAAAGAAGAAATTGTTACATCTGAAGTGGCAGACGATGATGTATTGCGACAAACCGATATTAATTTGACTGGAGATATAAGAAAAATGAAATTATTAGGTTATATCGAAAAAGGAAACACTTATTATAATTTTTTCCCAAAATTTAAGTTTGAGGATGGAAAATTTAGAGAAATTTCTATTGCAGAACTTGAGAAAGATTATCCAACAAAAGGTGCTTTTTATCTTGGTACAGCTTTTGCAAGTTCATCAAGGAGTTTTTTAGAAGAAAAAAATACTGATGAAAGAGAAGACTAAGTATATAAAAAATGCTTATGTAATAGATATTGATAATTATTATTTGGAAGAAAACGATCACCCTATATATAGAGTCAAAATGAATTTAGAAAGACTTGTTCAGGATGGTAAGAAGCTCCAATACATTATTCAACCGGCAAGTATGTACCGGATTTATAAAGTTGTAACCAGCGAAAGCGGAGAAATTTTGGATAATACCTTTATAAATGGTAATATATACCTAAAAGAGCACAATATAGTTGAAGATGAACTTGTAATGTTGTATGATAGTGGTAAATATTATGGACCATTTATTGTAGCTTACAGGCCAATCGAAGGTAAGTATTATGTAAAAACAAATGCTGACGAAAATAATTATCTTGTCCAATATTTTAATGAAAGCGATGTACAAAGAATAGAATTAGAAAAACAGGTCTATAATGAGGCACCCACATATTCGGAATTTGTATATGTAAATGGTGAATATTCAACATATGATGCTGTTACAGATGAGATTTTACTTAAAGAAATTCCTAACGAAATTTCATTGGAAATGGCACGTATTAATCCGGAGGAATTTTCGGTTGAACCGATTGACGTTTCAACTTTCCGTGTTCCGGGTTCAATTGTCGGGGAAGGTCTGGGTAAAGTTACAGTTGTTGACGGGGTTGACCCGAACCGCAGAGTAACCACAGGCAGTTCGGCGGAAGAAGATGATGATGAGAGAATTGATTCTTGTGTTGTATCTGTTAAAAAGAGTGATGTAATAAAATAATATTTTTATTTTTCGGTAACTGTTCGGAATCTTAACCTACAAGGGTTAGAGTTTTGAACAGTTACTTTACTATTAGGAAAGTGCTGAATAATTGGCGGAATAAATTCATAAGATTGAGCCATTCCATGAGCGAGTCAACGGAGCGGCCCTGGAGTTTGGGGCATTCGGTTTTCTTGGGTGCGATGAGCTGTTGGGGTTTCTGTAAAACCTCGGATTTTGAGAAGAGAGTGCGAGCAAGCGAGCTGAGCGGACTTTGCGAGGACGAGGCGGAGATCTTATCCATTCCATTAGGTAATTGAC
>CANPXK010000149.1 GCA_947585965.1 uncultured Clostridia bacterium | reverse complement strand
GAGGATACGGATTTATCGTTGTAGATTCTCTCTATAGCCTCTGCAAATACAGGTGCAACGTGGAGGGTTGTAAATTTATCAAGATATCTGTCCTCGGGTACGGCAATGGTATCAAGAAGAATAACCTCTTTGATAACGCTGTTCTGAAGCCTTTCAACAGCAGGACCGGAAAGTACGGCATGGGTAGCACCCGCATATACCTCGGTAGCACCGCCTCTTTCAACAACTGCCTGCGCGGCATTGCAAAGTGTTCCGGCAGTATCTATCATATCATCAACAAGGATAACCTTTTTGTCCTTGACATCACCGATAATACTCATAACCTCACATACATTTGCCTTCGGACGGCGTTTGTCGATTATGGCTATGGGACATCCGAGACGTGTTGCAAAATTTCTTGCCCTTGTAACAGAGCCGAGATCCGGCGATACAACAACATAATCATCGGGATTATCCCCTATCATCTGCTTGAAATGATTAGCAAGAATAGGCGCACCGACAATATGATCAACGGGAATATTAAAAAATCCCTGAATCTGAGCGGCATGAAGATCCATAGTAAGAACTCTGTCGGCACCGGCAGTTGTTATAAGATCTGCTACAAGCTTAGCAGAGATCGGATCACGGGCTTTTGCTTTTCTGTCCTGACGTGCATAGCCGAAATAAGGAATAACAGCCGTTATTCTTGCGGCGGACGCACGCTTCATGGCATCTATCATAATGAGAAGCTCCATGATATTGTCATTAACAGGAGTGCAGGTTGACTGTACAATAAAGCACTCGGAACCTCTTACCGACTCGTGCAGAGAAACCGCAATTTCTCCGTCACTGAAGCACGTTACCTCGGATTTACCAACCGGAATGCCCAGACAATCGGCAATTTCCTTGGCTACTGCTCTGTTGGAATTGCAAGTAAAGATCTTGATATCCTTGCCATGAAAATTCATTAATTTTTCCCCCAATAATATTATTAGTTTTTCAATCCGTGGGGCATGACAAAGGAGTCAGCCCCATACCGCTAAGTAATATTTTAATACCTATTTAACCAAAAATCAAGTTTTTATCAAATAATTGGGGCTTTTTAAATACTTTTGTTGCATTTATGTAATTCCGGCGAAAAAAATGAAAATTTCAATTTATTTTGCACAAACGGCTTACATAATTATTTCCTGCTCTTATAAATCTGATTTTTGATATTTACATTACCGATACTGATACCGTCCTCTATTTCACAGTTGTCTATAAGTGCAGCAGGACCTATTTCACAATATGAGCCTATTTTTGTCTTTCCCCTTATCACGGTTGACGGAAGAATAGTTGTGTTTGAATCAATAACAACGTCCTTTCCTATCATAACGCCGTCCGTGCAGGGGATATTGACACCGTTTTTCATATGCTTGCGTATAATCCTCATTCTTGCTATTTCATTGAGCTGTGCAAGCTGGATACAGTCATTGGCTCCAAGCACCGAATCCGCATTTTTAGCCTTATATGACATAACCGCATTGCCGCTGTCCTTTATTACGGCTACGGTATCGGTAAGATAAAATTCTCCCGTTTTCTCACTTTTCTTAAGCTTACCGAGTGCGTCAAGAAGTATATCCGCCTCAAACCAATATGCGCCGGAATTAACCTCTTTTATTTTGCGTATTTCAGCATCGGCTTCCTTTTCCTCAACTATCGCCTTCAGGGTTTTTAAATGGAAAAATACCTCATCGTCCGTTTCATGCACAATCCTGCCATAGCCCGACGGGTCGTCAACCTCTGCGGAAATGACGGTACATCCCCTGTTCGGAGAAGGTTCTCTCGGTTCTTCCCAGTCAAATACCTCGGGGTCGATTTCACCTGTCTGATTATGCACGACAAACGCATTTCTTATCGTTTCCGCACTGATAAACGGTGCATCACCGTTCAGAACGAGAACATCGCTGCCTCTGTGCTTTTCAAGAAACGACCTCGCCATCATAACAGCATGACCTGTGCCGAGCCTCTCAGGCTGAAATACCGTTTCAACCGTGAACGGAAGTGTTGATAAGTATTTTTCAACACTTTCATGCTTACTTCCCGTAACAACACATATATCCCTGATACCTGCCGTCCTTACGGCATCCATTACCCATTTCAGCATGGGCTGAAACATAACCTCACTCAGTACCTTCGGGCGGTTGGAGTTCATTCTTTTTCCCTCGCCGCCTGCAAGTATTATCGCACTTGAATTTTTCATATCCGCACCTCCGAAATAAAGAACACAGATTTTATTTATCTTTTTTACTTATAATATTCTTAAACAGTCCCAACATAGCGCCTGCCAGAAAAAAGACAACAGGAACAGCTATATAATCGGGTACGGGAATATACGGCGGCATATCCGTATTTTCCGAAGGAAAAACAACACCTGTTCCGGGGAAATCAATAATAAAGCTGATAAATCCTCAGATTATAAAAATATAAGACTGTTTCTTTGATTTACCCTTATACTTCTTAATCTCATATTTACTTCTTCTTATATCCGTCTTTAAGCGATACACTACGGTTAAATATAAGCTTATCCGTTGTGCTGTCCTTATCAATGCAGAAATAACCCATGCGCATAAACTGATAGAATGTCGGGTACTCAGCTCCCTCAACGGATTTCTCTATTTTGCAGTTTTCAAGAATCGTAAGGCTTGTCGGATTTATATAATCAAGGAAATTTTTATCTCCGACATCCGGCTCGGGATCGGTAAAGAGATTTTCGTAAAGTCTTACCTCTGCATCAATATAATTTTTTGCATCTACCCAATGCACAGTACCTCTTACCTTTCTTCCGTCAGGTGTATCTCCTCCCCTTGTTTCAGGATCATATTCTGCATACACCTCAACAACTTTGCCGTTTTCGTCTTTTTTACAGCCTGTGCATTTTACAATATAAGCGGATTTAAGTCTTACCTCATTTCCGGGATAGAAACGATTATATCCCTTTACCTTTTCTTCAATAAAGTCCTCCGCCTCTATATAACATTCCCTGCTGAATGTTATGGTACGCATACCGTCCTCCGCCTTTTGCGGATTATTCTCAACATCAAAGGTTTCCGTTTTATCCTCGGGGTAATTAGTTATAATAAGCTTTATTGGGTTAAGAACACACATAACACGCTTCGCATTTTCATTAAGATCTTCTCTAAGACAATGTTCAAGGAAACTGTATTCCACTGTACTGTTGGTTTTTGATACTCCTATCCTTTCGCAGAAATTGCGTATGGAAGCAGGAGTATATCCGCGCCTGCGAAGTCCGCAAAGAGTAGGCATTCTCGGGTCGTCCCAGCCGTTTACATATCCGTCCTCGACAAGCTGACGGAGTTTTCTTTTGCTCATTACGGTATTATTTATGCCGAGTCTTGAAAACTCTATCTGTCTTGGCTTGCATGGGGATGTTATATTATCTATTACCCAGTCATAAAGCGGTCTGTGTGCCTCAAATTCGAGTGTGCATAGCGAATGTGTTATTCCCTCTATCGCATCCTCTATCGGGTGTGCAAAGTCATACATGGGATATATACACCATGTATTTCCCGTCCTGTGGTGCGGAATACGGTTTATTCTGTATATTACGGGATCCCTCATATTAAAGTTACCGCTTGCAAGGTCTATCTTTGCACGCAGAGTCATTCTGCCCTCCTCAAATTCACCGTTTTTCATCCTTTCAAAAAGATCAAGACTTTCCTCAATCGGTCTGTCGCGGTACGGACTTTTGGCAGGAGTAGTAAGATCCCCCCTGTTTTCCCTTACCTGCTCGGGTGTAAGCTCACATACATATGCAAGACCCTTTTTGATAAGCTCGACAGCATATTCGTACATCTGTTCAAAATATTCGGATGCAAAGTAAAATCTGTCCTCCCAATCAAAGCCGAGCCACTTTATATCCTCCTCTATTGCGTCAATATATTCAACATCTTCCTTTGTGGGGTTGGTATCATCCATACGGAGATTGCATTTTCCCCCGAATTTTTCAGCCATGCCGAAATCTATACAAATAGCCTTTGCATGACCGATATGAAGATATCCGTTAGGCTCGGGCGGAAAACGCGTATGCACTGTCTTACCCTCATACATACCGCCCTCTGCGATATCCTCATTAATAAAATCCTCAATAAAATTGCCTGCGGCAACCTCTGCAACATTATTTTCCTCAGCCATTTCCCATTCTCCTTTTCATATAGATAGTAATGTTAATTTAGTAAAAACCGCCGCCGGCGAAGTTCTTCTCACGCCGAAGATTTTACCATCCGCAAGCCTTTGAAAAGGCTTGTTCTAAACTTAACATTTAGTCGCCATAAGTTCGTGACGTAAGGCTCAACCTTGCAGCTTATCAAGTCCCTTGTGCAGTCTTGCAAGTGATTCGTCCCTGCCGAGTATATCAAGTATTTCAACCGCACCGCCCGGTGTTAC
>CANPXK010000148.1 GCA_947585965.1 uncultured Clostridia bacterium | reverse complement strand
CACCCGCCTCTTTCAGGCGCATCTTCTTCCCGAACGTACCTTGCATGAAACGCCATATTGATCTCCCGCAGTTCTCTTCTCCTACCTTCAATATAGTCCTGATACATCTCAGCCAGTCCTATCATGCAGCCGTCGCAATTAGCTTCAATATTTCCAAGCGACTCCCTGACGATCCGTTCCCGTTCTTCTCTTGTCGTTTCATTGATCAGATATCCCATAATCTCTCCCTCGTTATATTCAACAAGACAAAAATATTTCGTGAAATATGTAACGCGATATACTCATATGCAGGATTGCCGGATCTGCACTTATGGAAAAAAATTAAAATCCTTCATTTCCATCCCAGTATTGTTCTCCCTTTTCAGAAACACTACTGATTCCAAACAATATCAGCAGAAAATCTTGCTTTTCGTTCAAAATACGGACAATCTTCACGATTTCATTTTCAACTCGATAAAAAACATAATTCGGCTTGACTACCAGATAACGGTAATCTGTCGGATATTCTATCATATTTCCCAGATCAAGTCCCTCATCAGGAAACATTTCCAACTGCTTTATCGTTGACAGGATATCACGAACACATGCTTCCGCTCTTTCTTCTCCGAACTGATCCGTCACATATCTTTTGATTACCTGCAGATCCTCTAATGCTTTTGGTGCATATTTTAACTTTGGCATACTATGATAATCCCAACGCAGCTTCTACTTCCTCTGCTGACAGCCAGCCTTGTTCTCTGGCAGACTGCTCTCCTTCCTCCAATTTCGTCATAAGCTGCAGCGCGGCTTTCAGCCTGTCCAATTCCCCTATCTCTACAATGGCGTAAGCGCCCCTTCCGTTTCGGGTCAGATATACCGGCTGATCTTTTTTCACTTCTTTCAACACCTCCGTATAATTTCGCAGATCTGATATAGGTTTAATATTTGGCATAGTCTCCATCTCCTTTACATTATAGTATATGCGGTTCATGTATAAATAGCAAGAAAATTAACGTGCGAATTTACAGTGCGGTATGCAGTAAGAAAATATTGTACTTTTTCTCAGAACATTGATATAAAATTCTTTCTGACACTATATTCATCAATCACAAAGGAGAAACTTATGAACACACTACAAACGCAAATATCCGATTACCTACATTTCTGCCAGGTTCAAAGAAGACTGGATTCCAAAACACTCAAAGCATACCGAATCGATCTAAGGCAGTTCGCCAATCAAGTCACTAAAAACGACGCCCAAACAGTCAATTCTGACGATTTAGAAAATTTCATCGCATATCTGCATCAAAACTACAAGTCTAAGACAGTAAAAAGGAAAATCGCATCTCTCAAAGCCTTCTTCCACTATCTCGAATACAAATATCTGATCACGATAAACCCATTCAACAAAATCCAAATCAAATTCCGGGAACCTTCTGTCTTACCCAAAACCATACCGCTTCCCATTGTTGAAACCTTATTGTCCACCGTATACAGCCAACAGTTTACAGCTCCCACGCCCTATCAACGAAAAAATGCCCTGAGAGACGCTGCCGTCATAGAGACGCTCTTTGCAACCGGAATGAGGATATCCGAACTGTGCTCTCTGCGGCTACAGGACGTAAATCTATACGAATATACTATCCTGATCCACGGAAAAGGCTCCAAAGAGCGTATGATTCAGATCGGTAACGCCTCTGTCATCCGGACTTTACAAGAATATCAGGAAACATATGCGCAGCCGATCCACAGTTCCGGCTATTTCTTCGTCAAGCAGGACGGCAGCCTATTTTCCGACCAGTCTGTCCGGCGGATGATCAACAAATACGCCGCTCTTTCCGGCATAGAACAGCACATCACCCCGCACATGTTTCGACATACTTTTGCCACTTCTCTGCTGGAAGCGGATGTGGATATAAGGTATATTCAGGAGATGCTGGGGCACAGTTCAATCAATATCACGGAAATCTATACGCATGTCGCAACGGCAAAACAGCGGGATATTCTGGCAACCAAGCATCCGAGAAACCGTTTTAAGATATAGGTGGGCGGGCAGCAATTTCGTTGGGGATTGCTGCCCGGTGTTTTTGATGGATAATAAAAAGTTATCTGTTAAATTTTTGAGGAGTAAATGATGTTGAAATTAAGTATTATCGTACCAGTATATAATATTGAGAAACAGCTTGCTGATTGCTTAGATTCATTAGTTAATCAAACTTATAAAGATATAGAAATTATTGCGGTCAATGATGCGTCAACAGACAATTCTCGTAATATACTTCAAAACTATGCTGACTATCATCATAGTATACATATTATTGATATGAAAAACAATTCCGGTCCTGGAATAGCAAGAAACTGCGGAATAAGAGCAGCAACAGGTTCATATATTGGGTTTGTAGATGGTGATGATTGGGTAGATTTAAATTTCTATGAAGCACTATTGTCTTCTATTCAAGAGGAAGCTTGTGATATTGCCATAGCTAGTATTTCGGATGAATATAATAATGCTACTTCATCTGTATTTAGGTATATTTATAATCAAGACATAACTATTGATGGCAAAACAGCACTTAAGCTTTTAACAAAGTCTTGCAATTTAGGGCTATTCATTACTCCCATTATGAATAATAAAATTTATAGAACAAATTTTCTTAAACAATATAACATTCAATGTTGTGATAATAGAAGCTGGCAGGATGATTTTTTCTCTTATTTTGCTATTTTATATGCTAACAAAGTCCGCATGGTATCGGGTCCGCAATATCATTATCGTCAACGTATATCCTCGATTACGCATACCGCTACTTCTGTAAACGAAAAGATAGATAACTGTATTGATGTGTTACTAAAAATAAAAACAGAATTATTTGTACGAAATTTATACGAAACTCATCAACAAGAATATAATAGCTTTGTAGAACGTTGTATTTCATCCTTACTTGTTATGCTTCGTAACACCCCGCATGATAATAATAGTGATGATTTAATATATTTATTTAACAAAATTGCGAGCAAATTTGATATGAGTAAAATCATTTCCTATTTAGACAATGAGCGAATATATAAATTTTTTAATCTATAGGCCCTACCTTATTTTCATACATATATTTCCCAAATTTTTGTTGAAAGCACTTGCTGTGTGAAGTTTCTCCTTCCTCAAGACGTATTATTCCATGAAGTAAATGCTTTAGAATAAAAAATTGTTTTTCTTCAATTATACGCTCTCCATTTTCATTAATCCATTCTTCAATAACCTGCATTCCGGCTTGCGAAGGAGCAATGCGCCCTATTGCCTCTATTATACTGCTAATCGTATACCAATTTTCTTCGTTAACGAGTTGCCTTTTTAGCGCTTCAAATCCCTTTCGTATTCCTTTTGCACCAATAATATCTGCCATATGTTCTCGTACATGGCAATTCTCGTGATATATAGAATTTACAATAATGTTATTTATATTTTCATTCTCTGTATTCATAAGAAAATGTTCTAATTTATATCGATTCAAATCAATTGATGATGCTTTCGACCTAGCAAAATATTCAATAATCCAGGGCAAACAAATATCCAAAAGCCTATTGTGGTTTGCTAAATCTAGCATAAGATCAGTTTCATATGAAATACGTATATTATCATTTTCTAAGCCACCTAGCAAAAGTAAATCAGAGAAGCGTAATGCGTATTTTTTTGATAGTTCCATATCGTCACATTTAACAATTATTCTAATATAAATTTGAATAGCCCCTGCAAGTATTTCTTGTTTTTGCTGTCGTATTATTTCTTTAATCAATTCTTCATATTTCATAAAAGCTATGTCTAAATCTTGACGTTTACACGCAGACGAAACTCCATTCAAAATATGTGTGTATATATCTACTTCAACGCCAAAATATTCTTGTACATATTGTATATAATTAGAGGATTCATTAATTGTATAATTAGTTATATCATTTATCGTTAAAGCGTCTTGGAAATCGGAAATATATTTTGAATCTTTAATAAATTTACTGACAATTGCCCGTAATTGAAATTCGTTATCAGCGTCATATTCTTTATATGGTAAATGGGTAATATCAAAAGGATATTCCGTTTGTGGCTGTTTCAAAAGTAAAATATTTTGAGCATCTCTGAAAGAATGTGCTATACCTAATTCATAAAATACATTTGGACGAGCATATGTCAAATCTACAATAATGTAACGCGATTTTAATATTCCTCTAATAATTTTATTTACAATAGGTTGAGTTCCATTCATCTCATCTGCGCGATTACAATTAATTCCATTTTTGCTTAATTCATCTTTAATAATACCATAAATAGAATTAAATTCACTACTAAATGGCATAATCATAAAACAACTCTTTTTCTCTATTATAACTTTATCACGGGTGTTTGACAGTTGAATAAATAGAAAAGTCCTTGCAGGCCACATAATGCCTGTATTTTTTTGTCAAATTTTTTA
>CANPXK010000147.1 GCA_947585965.1 uncultured Clostridia bacterium | reverse complement strand
TGTGCTTCCCGTTACATTAAGGGTAAAGGTCTTATCCTTTGTCGTACCCTTGCTGTCCTTAACCGTTACCTTGATATTATAGGTCGTTGCCGTACCCGGCTTGAAGCTTATGGAAGCTGCAGTTGTATTTGCCTGCTTTGTTACCCAATTTGTATCCGTTGACTTCTTATAGTAGTAAGAATATGTGTACGGACTTGTTCCGCCGCTTGCCTTTCCGTTTATTGTTACGGAATTGCCGAGTGTTATCGAGGTTGAGGAAACCGTTGAATTATTTGTTAGTGCGGATGTGCTTCCCGTTACATTAAGGGTAAAGGTCTTATCCTTTGTCGTACCCTTGCTGTCCTTAACCGTTACCTTGATATTATAGGTCGTTGCCGTACCCGGCTTGAAGCTTACGGAAGTTGCAGTTGTATTTGCCTGCTTTGTTGACCAGTTTGTATCCGTTGACTTCTTATAGTAGTAAGAATATGTATACGGACTTGTTCCGCCGCTTGCCTTTCCGCTTATTGTTACGGAATTGCCGAGTGTTATTGATGTTGCGGAAACCGTTGAATTATTTGTAAGTGCCGTTGTCGGCTTCACCGTATATTGGTATCCGGACGAGGTATAATAGCCGAGGTTCTTATACTCAAACCCTTTGTCCCCCGGAGCCTGATTTGATCCGTCATTGAAAACAATCATCAAATTCGGGTTTGAGTTTGTATATTCGTAAATATATACTTTTCCGTCACCTGAATCCGTCATTGGTGTTCCGGGCCATTCTTCGCCAACCTTTGAATCTGTTGAAGAATCATATAAATAAATATTTATATTTTTTCCCCAGTTATCAGGTTTTTCAAAATAAACGCCATTCTTTATAACTTTAACGCTCTTAGGCGTAACTGTTACGGAACATGATGCTTGCAGTCCGTTGGATGTTGTTGCTGTAATTTTTGCAGTTCCAATGGAAACAGCCTTTACCTTTCCGTTGCTTACGGTTGCAACAGTATTATCGTTTGAATTCCATGTTACAGTCTTATTTGTAGCATTTGTCGGATTTACCGTTGCTATAAGCTCCGCTGTATCTCCCATTTCAATATCAAGTTCAGTCTGGTTCAATGTAATACCTGTAGGCTTTATAATGTTAGGATTCGTTTTAACTGTCACATTGACCTTTGCCGTCTTACCGCTTTTGGATTTAGCAGTTATTATTGCAGTACCGGCAGAAACACCCGTAATCTTGCCTCCGCTTACCGTTGCGACAGATTCTTTGTTTGACGACCATGTAACAGATTTATATGTAGCATTTGAAGGTTGAACTGTAGCTTTAACAGTTGTAGATTCACCCTCAAATATTGTTACATTCTGATTGTCAACTGTTATACCTGTATCTTCTATAATTTCACCGGGCTTAACTTCAACAGGACCTATATCCTCTATTGCACCGCCGTCTGTCAGATATTTGCCGTTAGTAATAACTCTGCCGGGAGCAGGGGTTTTAGCTGTATCAAGAACATAAACTTTCATATTACCCTTACCGGAAACACTGGCTGTGAGAGTACCGTTATTTACATTCTTTACATCACCTGTTACGGCGTCAACATATTTACCATTCGGAATACCTGAGAATGTTGAATTTCCGGATATTGCTACACATACAAAGCTGTCCGTTGTACTGTCTGTATATCTTCTCTTGAATGACAGACTTCCCGAACATCCTTCTGTTGAATACTGACCCTTTCTGAGTGCCGGAACAGCCTGTCTTATTCTGTTAAGTCTTTGAATATGTTGTGAAAGAGGATATTTCAATGTATCAGAAACAGCACCGCTTACATTTCCGTATACACCAAAGTCCTCAGTATCAACAGTACCTTCAATATTATCTCCGAAATAAGCACGACCTGTATTTGCAAGTGCGTCATTCGGACCTACATCGATCACTTTACCTTTTTGGAATTCTACTTCCGTACCATAATATATACATGGAATTCCACGGAAAGTAAACATAAGCGAAAGATTTTCCGCCCATGTGCTTTGATCCTGATCAAATCTCTTATTTTCAGGAGCACCGTCAGGGGCATAGTCATGTGAATCAACATATGTTACATTCCATGTTGCGTCGTTATAATACTTATCGCCGTTCTTAGCTACCTGAAAAGCATTCTGGGCAGTTTTAAAAGACCAGTGCATTGGGAAGTCGATAACGCTAAGACCTGAAAACATACTGTAATCAGGAGTGTGATAGTTATTGCCGCTAAGTAAAGCATTCTGGCTTGTAGGCTGTTCTGATATATTGTCCGCATTATCTTTGGTATTCTGAATTGCCGATTCGTAATTCACTTCCCAGTCTGTATCACTCCACGGATAATCCTTTGAGTCCTTCCATGTATAGAAGGGCGTTGACATTGACGGAGATTGTCTGTACCAGTAATTACCATTATCTCTTGTACAAACTTCACCAAACATAAAAAAGTCTTTGCCGTTTCTTTTTCCTGCTTCTTTAAATGCATCATTGAATACCTTATTGAAAGTCAGACGACTTATATGTCTTACAGTATCAACACGGAATCCATCAACACCCATATCTATATATTTTGTATAAGCGTCAACAAGGTAATTATACACAATAGGATTTTCCGTATTAAGATCCACGCAGTCGCCGGCAATCTGTGCAATCTGACAGGTATAGTCGTCCCAGTTAAAGTTACCGTAGTGATGATAAATATTATTTACATCATGATTAACACCGTCAGTATTTTTCATAAGAGCAAGACGTGCATCATATTGTCGTCCCGGCGGCAAACTGTCATAATTTGCAGGAAGTCCGGAATTAGGAACCTGTTTCAGACAATCGGGAGAACTCAAATCCCCTTCCTTGGTAAACATCGGCATAAGATTTGCTTCACCAAAGTTTCCCGTATGGTTAAAAACAACGTCTTGAATGATTTTCATACCTTTTGCATGGCAGGCGTCAATAAGATCCTGATATGTATAGCCGTCAGATTCATATCTTTCATCAACCTTACTGAAATTGCTTGCATGATAGCCGTGATAGTCATATCCGCTGATATTTTCTACAACCGGCGTTATCCATATCGCTGTAAATCCGAGAGCTTTAATATAATCAAGCTTTTCGATAAGACCCTTGAAATCTCCACGCCATGCAGGGTCATTAAGGTTGTACTGTGTGCCGTCCCAACATTGAACATCGTTGCTTTCATCACCATTATAAAATCTGGTTACCATAGTGAAATAGATAGATTCATCACGAAAATCTGTTCTTGAGTTTGCAAAAATAACTCCTCTGTCTTCATTACTGAGAACAGGAACAGACGCTGCACTTGCCGTGAGAGAAACCATTGCCGTTTCGGCACAGCCGGCTGTGAGCATTGCTGCAAGAATAATTGCTGAAGCACGTTTTGCGGTTTTTCTGAATTTATTTTTTAATCCGCCCATTAAGTTGACCATTCCTTTCATTTTGTTTTAGTTGTTATATGGGGTAATTTTATGACGTAGCCGACAGATATACACACCCCCGTTTCTTTGCTTGGTTTGCCGAAAATATAGCATCCGACTACTCATTTCGATACAATTATATATCAAGCATTCTTTTTTGTAAAGCATAATTTTTGTTCAAAATTTCTTAATACTTTATTATTATTTAAAATTTCTTTGTTTATTTTCACAGAACAAAAGAGAAAAAAACTGTAAAAAATTACAGGTTTCTTTTTTGGTTTATATACATTTTCAACAAAAAAATATTAATTTTTATATATAAAATAACATGAATGCTCAATTTTCAGCCGGAATAAAGTATTTTATGTATACTTTGCCTAAGAGAACTGTAGGTTATCCCCACAAGCCGCACAGTATTACCATAAAAACACTTTCTTTAAATTACCATGAAGATGTAACATACGAAATAAGCCATTTCATGTTTTTTACACATAAAAATCCGCAATTAATATGGTAGGAAATATATTGTAATTTGTTGAAATTGCACAAAAATAATTATTGTTAAAAACTACAATAATTTGGAAATTTATATAGATGTTTTCACCAAAAATTAATTTTTTTATCAAATAATTGAACAAAAAATTTTATTTTTTTCTGTCAAAACAACTAAATTATTTAATTTTAAAGAATAAAAAATATCCGGAAATTTCCGAAAAAGAGCAAATGTGATTTTCCCCTGCCTTTACAAAAATAAAATGTCAGTGATAAAATAAGGATGAGCAAAAGACCGGAGGTGTAATGTTGCCGGACGGATTCTTGTGTCGGTGAGCCGTTTCAGACAGCATGAAGGGATTATGCTTCCGATCCTTTGATGAAAATTTGTTCGTTACTGAAAATTAAAGTAAAGATTGGAGAGTGATCATTAGTGAACAAAGAAACACAAACAAAACGTCACAGCTTTGGCTCCAGATTTACAAGTATCGCATTATCCGCAGCTATGCTCGTGACCTCCTTTGCAGGACTTGGTGCATTGGCAGTCGGGACTCCTGCAATCGAAGCAGATGCGGCGACAACCTCTGCAATAGCCTCGGGTTCCGGTGACTACGGTTTAGCAGACAGTAT
>CANPXK010000146.1 GCA_947585965.1 uncultured Clostridia bacterium | reverse complement strand
GCCTGTTTCAAGCATTTTATCAAGTGTGGACTTCGCAAGATTCATTTTGATTTTTCCGTCATCAAGCAGCTTTATAAGCTCGTTGAGATTTTCAGCCGATACACTGACATTAAACTGCTCCTTTTCGGACTCCGTTTCAACGGTGCGGAAAATCTGTCCTATAATGAAATTAGCAGCGGTTTTGGGATTTTTCGTTCCCTCAATTGCTTTTTCAAAATATTCCGCTATCTTCCTGTATTTGATAAGAAGCAGTGTATCCGACTCGGGAAGTCCAAGCTCGTTAATATAACGCTCCTTTTTAGCCTCGGGGAGTTCGGGAAGAGATTCTTTTATCTCCTCAACAAGACTTCTCGGTACATTTATCGTAACAAGATCGGGATCACGGAAATAACGGTAATCGTTGGCATCCTCCTTGCCCCTCATGCTTGATGTGGTATTTGAAACATCATCATATCTTAGAGTTTCCTGAATTACTTTTTCTCCGCTTTCGATAAGGTCAACCTGTCTGCCGTATTCATACTCCATAGCCTTTGCAATAAAGGCGATAGAGTTCATATTTTTAATTTCTGTTCTTGTGCCGAGAACATCACTGCCCTCGGGACGGACAGATATATTTACATCACAACGCATTGAACCCTCCTGCATTTTGCAGTCGGACACACCAATGTATCGCATTATAGTCTGTAATTTTTCTACATATTCCCTTGCCTCATCAACACTGCGGAAATCAGGCTCCGTAACAATCTCGATAAGCGGAACCCCGCCTCTGTTATAGTCAACAAGAGTATCTCCACGCCTGTGCACAAGCTTTCCGGCATCTTCTTCAATATGTATTCTGAGAATACGTATTTTTCTGCCGTTGGAAAGCTGAATATATCCATGCTCGCAAAGCGGCTTGTCATACTGTGAAATCTGATATGCTTTAGGCAGATCGGGATAACAGTAATTTTTTCTGTCCATTTTCGATATCTCGGCAATATGACAGTTTGTCGCAAGACCGGCACGAATAGCATACTCAACTACCTTCTTGTTAAGCTTAGGCAGCGTTCCCGGAAGGCCTATGCAAATAGGACAACAATGTGTATTCGGTTCTCCTCCGAACTCTGTGGTACAGGAGCAGAATATTTTAGTATTTGTGGCAAGCTCAACATGAGTTTCAAAGCCTGCAACCAATTCATATTTCATAGCTTATTCCTCCCGTATCATCAAAGCTTAACACCGAAATCGGCTGCCTTGAATTTGTTTGCCGCATTTTCATACTGCCATGCCGCATTAAGTATTTTTGCTTCCGTAAAGCTGTCGCCGATAATCTGTACACCGATTGGAAGTCCGTTATCACCGAATCCACACGGAACGGAAACACCGGGCAGACCGCATATATTGACGGGTACAGTGCATATATCCGTCAGATATGTTTCTACCGGGTCGCTCACTGCATGACCGTTTTCAAATGCAGTCATAGGTACTGTCGGAGCAAGTATTACATCACATACCTCGAAAGCCTTTTTGAATGAAGATATAATAGTACCTCTGAGGTTTTGAGCTTTTTTATAATAAGCATCATAATAACCCGAGCTGAGAACGTATGTTCCGAGAAGTATTCTTCTCTTAACTTCATCTCCGAATCCTGTACTTCTGGTTTTCTTTATCATATCATTTACATCTCTGTAATTTTCTGCCTTATAGCCATAGCGTATACCGTCATAACGACCGAGGTTCGAGGAAGCCTCCGCACACGCTATAATATAATAAACGGGCAGTGCATATTTAAGGGAGGGGAGATCAAAATATACAACCTCCGCACCGAGTGATTTATATACCTCAGCCGCTTCCTCAACAGCCTTTCGTACATCATCACGTACACCGTCAAGATATTCTCTTGCAATGCCTATCTTCATTCCCTTGATATCATTTTTAAGACTGTCATAAGCCGGTGCGCCTTTTCTGCCCTGTGAGGTCGAATCCATTTCATCATACTGTGCAATAGCATCAAATACAATAGCCGCGTCCTCGACGTTTGTTGTAATCGGACCTATCTGGTCAAGACTCGATGCATAAGCTATAAGACCGTATCTTGATACAGCACCGTATGTAGGCTTAAGTCCGACAATTCCGCAAAAACTCGCAGGCTGTCTTATCGAACCTCCTGTGTCAGAGCCAAGACCATAGACTGCAATATTGCCTCCGACAGCTGAGGCAACGCCTCCCGAGCTTCCGCCTGCAACATGATTTACATTATGCGGATTTTTTGCTCCTCCGAAATACGAGGTTTCACATGATGAACCCATTGCAAATTCGTCCATATTTGTTTTGCCGAGAAGAACGGCATTATTATTTTTAAGAATATCCCATACAGTTGCGTTATAAATAGGAACATAATCTTCAAGAATTTTTGAACAGCAGGTCGTGCGTATTCCCTCAGTGGAAATATTATCCTTGAGAGTCATGGGAATTCCCTCAAGCAGACCTATTTCCTTGCCGTCAGCAATTTTCTTATCCACCTCTGCGGCAGTTTGAAGTGCCGTATCGGCAGTTATTGTTACATAAGCATTGAGAGTATCGTTATCACGCTCTGTTACTTCAATATATTTTTTTGTAAGCTCGGTACATGAAAAAACTTTGTTTACAAGTCCCTCATGCAATTTAGCAATTTTACTTTCGCTCATTTTGTTCACCGCCGTTATTTCATAATATTCTTAACAAGGAAACAGCCATTGTCGCTGTCTTTTGCATTTTGGAGAATTTTTTCCCTTTCAAGGGAGGGAACTACTTCGTCTTCACGCAGAACATTTGAAAGATTATTTATATTATCAAATTCGCTTCCCTCGTCCGCTGCATTATTTATAGTATCTGCAAACGAAATGATTTCTCCCATATCTTCAGTCAGTTTATCTATTTCATCATCTGCGACAAACAGCTTAGAAAGTATTGCTATCTTCATTATTTCTTCCTTTGTTACCACACCTGTTTCCTCCTTATTTTATTTTCTTAATGCCAAAAGGCGGTTATAAGCAAAAACTTACTTATCTTATTTTTATATGAACTTCTCTGAGCTGCTGCTCCGTAACCTCTGTCGGAGAACCGAGAAGAAGATCCTGAGCATTGCTGTTCATCGGAAAAGCTATAACCTCACGTATATTTTCTTCTTCTGCAAGCAGCATAAGCATTCTGTCAAGACCGGGCGCCATACCTGCATGGGGCGGTGCACCGAATTTGAATGCATTATAAAGAGATTTGAATTTATTTTTAAGTGTTTCCTCGTCATAACCTGCAATTTCAAATGCCTTTATCATTATGTCGAGGTCATGGTTACGCACAGCACCCGAGCTAAGCTCAACGCCGTTACATACAATATCGTATTGATATGCAAGTATTTCTGTCGGTTCTTTTTCAAGAAGTGCCTGCATACCGCCCTGCGGCATAGAGAAAGGATTATGTGTAAATATAATTTCGCCTGTTGCCTCATCACGCTCGTACATCGGGAAATCTGTTATAAAGCAAAGTTCAAATCTGCTTTCGTCAATAAGACCGAGACGTTTAGCAACTTCTGTACGGATCTGACCTGCAAGTTTCGGAGCAGCCTCCGCACTGTCTGCAATAAAGTATATTACATCTCCGGCTTTTGAGTTATTTATTTCAATAAGTTTTTCTCTGTCGCCCTCTTTGAGGAATTTATCTATAGGACCGTCAAATGTCATATCGTCACGAACCTTGACATATCCCAGACCTTTCATACCGATTGAAAGGGCAAATTCTTCCATATTCTTGAACCATTTTTTTGACTGAGCAGATGCACCCAGAACATTAATGGAACGAACGGTTTTCTTTCTGAACGGTGCAAAGTCCGTTTCCTCAAACATAGGACTGATATCCTTTATAAGCAGGGGATTACGAAGATCGGGTTTATCAGTACCGTAGGTAAGCATAGCCTCGGCAAAAGGTATTCTTCTGAACGGAGGTTTTGACACTTCCTTATCAGAAAACTCGGTAAATGCTGAATAGAGTACCTCTTCTGCAACTGCAAAAACATCGTCCTGTTCTGCAAAAGCCATTTCAAAATCAAGCTGATAGAATTCACCCGGTGAACGGTCGGCTCTTGCGTCCTCATCACGGAAACACGGAGCTATCTGGAAATATTTATCAAAACCCGATACCATAAGAAGCTGTTTGAATATTTGCGGAGCTTGAGGAAGTGCATAGAACATACCCTTATGTTTTCTGCTTGGAATAAGATAATCTCTTGCACCCTCCGGTGAGGAGCAGGAGAGAATAGGTGTTTGTATTTCGATAAAACCCATTTCTTCCATTTTTGAACGTAGGAAAGAAATAAGTTTTGCCCTCAGAACGATATTATTATGAACTTTACGGTTACGAAGATCAAGAAAACGGTATTTAAGACGAACGTCCTCTTTAACCTCGGTTGAAGTCTGAATTTCAAATGGGAGAGCACTCGGAGCCTTTCCGAGTACGGTAATATTTTCTGAATGTATTTCAACCGTACCTGTTGAGATTTTAGGATTTATTGTTTCTTCATCACGCTTTGTTACCTTACCGCTTACTGTGACGGTACATTCTTTATTTATATTTGCAAGGATAGCCTCGTCATGCACAACGACCTGTAC
>CANPXK010000145.1 GCA_947585965.1 uncultured Clostridia bacterium | reverse complement strand
ATTATACACAGCACGGAAACGGTAATACCAAGTGCACCGCCGACAATGTGCGATACCATATTAAAAATTTCTTCGCCTTTTGTGTAGTTTGGTATTGTAATTTTTTCTTTCATTACTCCAACACTCATAATAATCCTCCTCTTAACTCTGTATTTCTATATTTATATTTTTTGTTTTTATTCACCAATCGTTTGTTAATATATTATAGCATTATTAAACTTGAAATTCAATGTTAAAAATGTAAAATCCTGTTGCTTACAAAATGAAAACGGGTTTTTATCAGTCAACAAGTTCAGGTGAATAGCTTTCTTTCCACGGAAGTCCGAATTTGTTCAGTGCGTCCATAAACGGGTCGGGGTCAAATTCTTCAATATTATGCACTCCCGGCTTTTTCCATTTTCCTGTGATAAGCATGGATGCACCTATCATTGCAGGTACACCGGTAGTATATGATACCGCCTGTGAGCCTACTTCCTTATAACACTCCTGATGGTCACATACGTTATATAGATAGTAGGTCTTGTCCTTGCCGTCCTTTTTGCCTATGAAAATACAACCTATATTGGTCTTTCCCTTTGTTCTCGGACCGAGAGATGCCGGGTCGGGGAGAACTGCTTTAAGAAATTGGAGAGGTACAATCTGCTTACCCTCAAATTCAATAGGCTCAATTGAAGTCATGCCTACATTTTCAAGACATTTGAGATGTGTAAGGTAACTCTGTCCGAATGTCATGAAAAAGCGTATTCTCTTTATACCCTTTATGTTAAGTGCAAGTGATTCAAGCTCCTCATGGTGGAGAAGATACATATCTTTTTCTCCGATTTCGGGGAAGTTATATACTCGTTTGATTTCCATCGGCTCTGTTTCTACCCATTTTCCGTTTTCGATATAGCTTCCCTTTGCGGAAACCTCACGGATATTTATTTCGGGATTAAAATTTGTTGCAAACGGGTAGCCGTGATCACCGGCATTACAGTCAAGAATATCAATATAATTAATTTCGTCAAATTCGTGCTTTTGAGCATATGCACTGAATACTCCGGTAACACCGGGGTCGAAGCCGCTGCCGAGCAGTGCTGTTATGCCTGCCTGTTCAAAACGCTCACGATATGCCCATTGCCATTTATACTCAAATTTAGCTGTATCGAGCGGCTCATAATTTGCTGTATCAACATAATCTGTCTTTGTTGCAAGACAGGCATCCATAATTGTAAGATCCTGATAGGGGAGGGCAAGATTTATTACAACATCAGGTTTGAATTTATTGATAAGTTCAATAAGCTCCTCTACATTATCTGCATTTACCTGTGCTGTGGAAATTTTAGTTTTCCCCCCGTCAAGCTTTTCTTTTAGTGCATCACATTTTGACTTTGTTCTGCTTGCTATGCATATTTCTTCAAAAACATCGGAATTTTGGCAGCACTTGTGTACACACACACTTGCAACGCCTCCTGCACCTATAATCAATGCCTTTCCCATATTTCATACCTCCGTAATTATATTTAATTTAATATTCACCCTCCATAAGTTGTACCGTTACATATGTCGGTAGGGCAAAGCAGCCCTTGTGAAGTCTTGTATTATAGTATTTCGTATCTATTCCGAGCTTATTCCATGCGCCCTCATCAAGGTCATGTATCGGATGAAATTTCTTTGAAGCAAATCCGAAAAGCCAATGTCCCGACGGATATGTCGGTATATGTGCCTGATAAACCTTGCATATAGGGAAGAATTCCACAAGCTTTTTATGTGCCTGTCGCATAGCTTTGGCATACGTTTTATAATACGGACTTTCGTGCTGATTGACGAGTATTCCCTGATCGTTAAGTGCTTTATAACAGTTGCCATAAAACTCTGTTGTAAAAAGACCCTCGCCGGGGCCTATGGGGTCGGTTGAATCCACTATTATAAGGTCATATTTGTCCTCAACACCACGCACAAAACGAAGTCCGTCGTCAATGTGAACATGAACTCTCGGATCATCAAGTCGGCAGGCTACTGTCGGAAGATACTCACGACACGCATCAACCACCATTCGGTCTATTTCGACCATATCAATATTTTCAATAGTCTTATATCTTGTAAGTTCCTTAACTGTTCCGCCGTCACCGGCACCGATAACAAGAACATTCTTTATATCGGGATTTGTTGCAAGCGGAACATGGGCTATCATTTCGTGATAGATAAACTCGTCTTTTGTTGTCAGCATAATTCTGTCGTCGAGGACGAGTACATCACCAAATTCGGGTGTGCTGAATATTTCAATTCTCTGATAATCCGACTGAGCGGAATACTTCTGTTTATCGCACCTTATGGAGAAACGTACATTTTTCGTCTGCTCCTCCGTGTACCACATTTCCAAAAAAATCGACCTCCCTCAAATAAATATAATAAAAAACGATACCAACCATCAATGTATGTCTTTTCAAAATTAACGAATGTATATTGTTATATATTACGGAATTTGCAAGGAATTATTACCAAACCGTCAGATGATATTTACCCGACAGTTTTACATATAATTGTGTACGAGCCAATGAATCAGAAGCTTTAATACAAGCATCAGAATAGCTGCTATTACAGCACCTACCGCATATATTATTTGTACTTCATTGGTTATTTTTTTGATTATTTTTGATAATTTTACCTGTTCCATAGTACGTTGATTAAGGGAAAGCTCCTCTGAATATGCCGGTGAAAAATCAGTGATAATAAAGCTGTCTTTGATAACGTAAATCGTAACCATATTAGACGAAAGTGCATTCTCATATGAAGCACAAATCGGAAATTCTGATGTCATGGTTATTTCCTGCTGAGAGGTTGAATCAAAAAATTTTACTATAGGATGATATGTATCAATAACAAATGTTTCTGACTTGAACAGTGGTTTTCCATAACGTTCGTCAATTATCTCAGCACGATATTTTTTGCCGTTAGTCTGAAAATATCTTATTTTTTTATGAAACCGGAACATTTTGACCGCTTTGCTTATAAAGTGAATAATTACAGGTATGTTAAAGATAAAGAAAAGTGTATCAATAGCAATATCAACAAACAGATTTGAACCGTTTTTTGCGTTAAACATAAACGAAGCTAAAAACAATCCTATATTCAAAAGTATCATTGCGCAGAATATAATGAGATCATTATAATTAAGGCATTGATCTGTATATAAAAATCTTTTGCTCTCCAAATCCGACACCTCTGTTAGTCAATAATATTCAGTTTTTCTGTTTCCATATCCTCGGCACCTGTCAGGTTACAGCCTTTAACTTTTGCATATTTGATATATTCAAGAGCGTCCTTTGTAATAAGCTCTCCCGGGGCAAGAATCGGTATTCCCGGTGGATAGCACATTACAAATTCCGCACATACTTTACCGAGTGCAAGGTCAAGGGGAACCTGTTTTTTATTTGAGTAAAACGCCTCCTGAGGTGAGCATACCACATGGGGCTCTATATATTCGTGGTCAAGCATACCGGCAGGATTTTTTGTGTACAGACGTTTTATTTCGTATAGAGCGGAAATAAGCCGTTCAACATTTAAAATCCTGTCACCGACAGATACAATAGCCAGTATATTACCTATATCTCCAAATTCTATCTGTATATCAAATCTATCACGCAGTATATCATATACCTCGATACCGGCAAGACCTATATCTCTTGTATGAACGGATATTTTTGTAGGGTCAAAATCAAAGATGTCATCACCGTTGATAAGCTCACGAGAGAAAGCATAAAGTCCTCCGAGCTTATTTATCTCCTTAATTCCGTAGGAGGCAAGGGAGGTAACTCTCTCGAAGATTTTTTTACCGTTCAGTGCAAGATTTCTCCTTGCTATATCAAGAGAGGATAAAAGCAGGTATGAAGCACTTGTTGTCTGCGTAAGATTAATTATCTGATGGACGTAACCGGGGTTCATATCAGGTCCGATAAGCAATGCGGAGCTTTGTGTCAGTGAGCCGCCCGTTTTATGCATACTTACAGCCGACATATCAGCCCCGACGCTCATGGCGGAAAGCGGCATATAATCCCCGAAATAGAAATGTGTACCGTGCGCCTCGTCAACAAGAACCTTCATTCCGGCGGCATGGGCGATTTTTACTATTTCACGGAGATTTGAACATACCCCGTAATATGTAGGGTTATTTACTATTATTGCTTTTGCATCAGGATTTTCCGCTATAGCCTTTTTCACGGAATCAACAGACATACCAAGAGGAATACCCAATCTTTTGTGTACTCCGGGATTGACATAAACAGGTATGGCACCACATACAATAAGAGCATTGATACTGCTTCTGTGTACATTTCTCGGCATAATTATCTTATCCCCGTGTTTGCAGGTACTCATAACCATAGCCTGTACTGCACTTGACGTGCCGTTTACCATAAAAAATGCATGAGCAGCACCGAAGGCATCAGCCATAAGCTCTTCGGCTTCCTTTATGACGCTTATCGGATGACAAAGATTGTCAAGCGGCTTCATGGAATTTACGTCAACGCTCATGCATTGCTTTCCTAAAAATTCCGTAAGCTCGGGATTTCCTTTTCCCTGCTTATGTCCCGGAACATCAAAGGAAACTATTCTTTTTTCTCTGTATTCGCTCAGTGCCTCAAATACAGG
>CANPXK010000144.1 GCA_947585965.1 uncultured Clostridia bacterium | reverse complement strand
AAGAATACAGTACGTCTTAACTGCGATACATATTGTGCAAAAACGGGGAAATGCGTATCACTTAATAAAGAGGACAGTCTCATGTCGGACGGATGCAGAAGTGAACAAAGAATATGCTGTAACTATGTGGTATCCGCGTGGCAGAGAAAAAAGGACAGGATAAAGGTAATAATAGTAGGGGAAGAACTCGGATATTGATATCATAAGAATGGAGGGAGCATTATGCCTACACCGCATAACAGTGCAGAAAAGGGAGATTTTGCAAAAACCGTATTGATGCCGGGAGATCCGCTGAGGGCAAAATATATAGCGGAAAATTTTCTTGAAAATGCAAAGCTTATAAATGAGGTCAGGGGAATGTATGCTTATACGGGAGAATATAACGGAAAAAAACTTTCCGTTATGGCAAGCGGAATGGGTATGCCGTCAATGGGGATATATTCCTATGAATTGTTTTCGGTTTATGATGTCGATAATATAATCAGAATAGGAACGGCAGGAGCAATAAGTGAAAAACTCGGGCTGCGTGATGTCGTGCTTGCCATGGCATCATGCACAGGTTCGGGTTATGCCGACCAATATAGGCTTCCTTGCAGACCTGTTGCCGCCGCTTCATATTCACTTCTTAAAAAAGCTGATGAGGTCGCTGTTTCACACGGAAAAGAGGTTCATGTCGGAACAGTACTGTGTACGGATACCTTTTATGATGATTCAGCCTCGCTTGCACAGTGGCGTAAAATGGGCGTACTTGCAACGGAAATGGAAAGTGCAGCACTGTATTATAATGCCGCAAGGCTCGGGAAAAATGCACTTTGTATCTGTACAATATCCGACTGTCCGCTGACAGGTGAGGAATGTACTGCGGAGGAAAGACAAAGCAGCTTTAATGATATGATAAAAATAGCACTGGAAATGGTGTGAATAGGGTAAGAGGATAATAATGAGAACATTGGAAATAGGAAAAAATGACGCAGGGCAAAGACTTGATAAGTTTCTTACAAAGAAATTTAAAAATCTTCCTAAGTCGCTTATGTATAAATATATAAGAAAAAAGTGCATTAAGCTTAACGGAAATAAGTGCGATATAGACGTTAGGCTTAATGCGGGCGACATACTTACATTTTATATCAAGGATGAATTTTTTGAGCATACTGAGGATAAATATGATTTCCTGAAAGCTCCCGTAAAGATTGATATAATATATGAGGACGATAATATAATGCTTTTGAATAAAAAGCCGGGTCTTATAGTACATCCGGATGAATATTATCATTTTGATTCCCTTATTGCAAGGGTACAGCACTATCTGTATGATAAGGGAGAATATGACCCGAAAGACGAGCAGTCATTTGCGCCTGCCCTTGTCAACCGCATAGACAGAAATACGGGCGGTATAGTAATAGCCGCAAAGACGGCAGAGGCTCTGAGAATACTCAATCAAAAGCTTAAGGACAGGGAAATCGAAAAGCTTTATTTATGTATGGCTGTCGGTATTTTCAAAAAAAAGGAAGACCTGCTCACGGCTTATCTTGAAAAAAATGAAAAGCAGAACAGGGTATATATTTCCGAAAAACCGACGCAGGACTCAAAAATAATAAAAACAAAATACAGGGTACTTGCCGAAAAGGATAATTTCAGTCTTGTTGAGGTTGATTTGCTTACAGGAAGAACCCACCAGATAAGAGCACATTTTGCATATATAGGTCATCCGCTGCTCGGTGACGGTAAATACGGAAAAAACGAAATTAACCGCAAAATGGGATTTAAATGGCAGGCTCTTTATTCGTATAAGCTGACTTTTAAATTTACGACAGATTCGGGAGTACTTGAATACCTTAACGGAAAAACATTTACCGCTCCGGAGGTATGGTTTGCGAAAATATTCTGATTTTCCTTAAACCGGACTTTGTACTTTAAAATTCATTATGTATACAAAACCCGACCTTAACAATCTGCCTGATATGTTAAGGTCGGGAATAATTTATCTGCGGAGAATTTCTTTATCTCTATAGTTGAAAAAGATTAAACACTTCGAGAAGTCCTGTATTACCGGTTTGTATCTGTGAATTTATAAAATACACAGCAAGGTATGCGGATACCGCAAGCAGTGAAAGCACTGACCATATAAGAAAGCCGCGGGAAAACGCACGTATATTTTTGTTTGTTTTACCCATAAATGAATATATGATCGCCGATATGACATTCAGCACGGGGACAAGCATAACCAATTCAAGAAGAAAAGCAGTCGCCGTTCCTATAGGCTTATCACTCTCCTCATAAAGACCGTCGGGGAGATAGGTGGGATCCTTTGCCTGTGCCTGAGCTGCTGCCGATACAAGCCTCTTTGTCCGATCTGCCGCCTCCCTGTCAAGGGTTACTTTCTGATTTTCGGTAAAGACCTTGGTAAAGGGAGGGTGACAAAGTGCCTCAAGCTCCGCCTGAGTTTTTTCTTTGCGGTAAAGCTCCTCGGCAACCTCATACACAATTCCCGAACCGTCGGGTACTGCGACAGGCTCATCCTTGTCAAGTTTTATATCCGTGCTTACACTTCCGCCGAAAACCTCCTTTGCTTCCGACACGGAAGTTCTTTCAATTTCCGGCTTTGGCTCCGCAGGCTGAATTTCAGGAGAATCGGTCGGGTTATCCTTTATCTCCGGAGAGATTTCGGTCTCGGCTTTGTCAGGTTCCGGCTGAGAAATTTCCCCTTGATTTTCCGATCCCGAGTTTTTCTCCCGGCTCATATTCTCTGAAGTATTATCTTCTGTTTTTATTGTTCCGTTTACGTTTGGTTCCGGTAATTCGGTTTCCAATGCGTATGTAACGGCATTTTTTTTATTTTTCCTGCGGCTTTTCTTTCTTCTCCCGGACGGAGCGGCTGCGGAAACGGTTTCAACCTCAAGAGCCGAGCTTCCGTCTATGGGAAAATTTTCGGAATTTTTGTCGCTGTTCAACTGCACATAACTTCCCCCATTCAACATTTACGGATTGCAGTCGTTGATATAAGGGAAAAGGTGACATACGGGAATTATACAAGCTCATTCATAACAAGACCGGTTATAAGCTTGGGATAAAAATATGTTGATTTCTGGGGCATTTTTTCTCCTGCTGCGGCAACATCTTTGATTTCCTCAACCTTCGTCGGGTTAAGGATAAATGCACATTGTGCACTGCCGCTGTCAACAGAGAAAATTGCAGCCTCGAATTCCTTTACATATGTCAGATTGATTTGTTTAGCCATATTTTCGGAATCTATACCGAAAATTCTTTCAAGCACGAGGGTATGGAGAATGGATACATCGAGTCCGCAATATGCAGCACTCTTGCCGGGCAGAAGCTTTGAAACAGCGGTTTTGTCCTTCAGTACAAGCAGCTTATATTTGTTTTTGCCGCTGTAGTATGCAAAAGCTTTATCGCCGCTGTCATAGCGTTCCTTAAGAACAGTCTCAATAGTGTCTGTTCCGCTGTATTCCGTTATATCGAAATATTCCCCGCATTTATCTATAACCTCGTCCGGATTTACACTAAGGTTACGGAGAACACGGTGAGTGGGCAGGACAAGAAGTCCGGGATGCTCCATATCGACAAGCATCATCATTACATAATCTTCCGCACCGTTTCCGGTTCCGTTTTCACGGCAATAATTGCGGTAATTAAGAGCTGTTTCATACCTGTGGTGTCCATCGGCTATATACAGCTTTTTATCCGAAAAATCACTGCAAAGAGCGGAAATTTCATTTTCATCGGTTACAACCCAGAGACGGTGCGTGACATTATTGCAATCTGTCAGTTCCGACTCTGGCTTGCCGCTGCTCAGGCTGTCGAGTCGGTTTGTAATACTGTGTCTTTCGTCCGTAAAGAGGGAATAGATCTGACTGAAATTACAGTTTGTAGCTTTCATCAGATTAAACCTGTCCTCTTTCGCCTTGGAAAGAGTTTCCTCATGCGGAAGTATTATACCCTTTGAAAATTCCTCAAGCTTGACACGCACGATACAACCCTTGAAACTGCGTGTGACCCCGCCGAGCGTAAATTCCTCCTCATAGATATATACAGCGTCCTTATCCTCTTTTCCGAGTATGCCCGAGCTTATCCACTCCCTGAGTGTCTGTCCGGCCGTCCGGTACGGCTCATCCCCCTTCGGAAGCTCAAGACGTATAATATTGTGTTCGTTTTCCGAAAGATAGGCTTGTCTTTCTTCCTCACTTATGATATCATAAGGAGGGCAGGTAAGCTTATCAATGTCTCCTGCTTTTTCACGGTCAAATCTTAATCCCTTGAATGCTTTAATTTCAGCCATAATAAATCTCCCTTAAATTTAAAGTATATCAATACTATTTTAAATGTACGGGGAAAATTTGTCAATGACCAAACTCTTACGACTGCAAATAAAATATAACATATTAACCGTGTGAAATTTGAAGAAAGCAGGGGGGAGTCATAATTATACATTAAGCATTAAACTGTCGTGCTATAATAAAACTACAGAACTGAGGTGCATATATAATGATAGAAGAAGGATATGGAATACTTGCTATGTTTATAGTGCTTTCGATACACATGATATATTCCGTAATAAGAAAAAAGTCAATAAGAAGATGCTTACTTATATCTGTATTTATTGTTTATATTTCAATTGTAATATTGATAACCTTTTTCCCGATAGTATATTCACATGAT
>CANPXK010000143.1 GCA_947585965.1 uncultured Clostridia bacterium | reverse complement strand
GAATTGAAAAACAGTCCGGTGGACTGTTTTTCAAGAGGGGACGCCCTGCGAGAGGGCGTCCCCTTGTCAATGCCTTTACAAACTAACCTCGGCGATACCTCGCCGACAGATGGAACTGGTACAACGACTTTCTTTCATTAACGAATAATATAAAATAAAAATCTGTTACATTATGTATTGAAACATATATGTAACAGACTTTTTTATTATGTTGTTGACCAAAGACCGACATTTAATTTTAATTCAAATTACAAGTAAATATTGGAACTGACATCGGAGGTAATACACTATGATTTCACGAGATTTGATAATTCTTCGCACCTTGCATCAGTAGCGGATGCCATTGAATTATTAATGAATATGACCTCGTCAATACCGTTCTCCTCAAGATAACTCTTAAGGTCAAAATTTACATAACGGAAGTCGATAAAATGTGCCTCACTGTAAGTATATGCAATAAAAGGCGAAAAAGCGTTTCCGTACGATTCCTTTATTACCGCTATTTTCTTCCCGTTGCCGTTTTCGTTCTTCGTTACAAGCAGCGGAGTGTCACCGCCTAAAAATACTCCATAAGAATTTACTCCGCTTGCATAATCATGTATGAGCATATAATCCTCGGGATTTTCTCCGTCCTCGTCATACTTGGTACAGTCTATATCATCATCTGATGTATAATATGTCACATAATCTTCTTTAAGCGTTTCAAGTCCTGTGTCATATGCAAGGGAACCTGAATATCCCTCGATTTTATTTTCATTAAGCTCACTTAGCTTTACAGGCTCAATTCCCGCAGCTTTGGCAAATTCTTCATATGCATAATACGCCGCAAGTGCCGTCCAGTGGTGGTCACTGTTGAAATAAAGATACTCGTCCCTGTGGTGCATAAGCTTGTCATATACATTTATGCCGATAACATCGGATGTGTAGGAGGAAATAATCGTATTCAGATATACGTCCTGCGGCTCGCATAAATCATCGAATTTTGCGGGTAAATCAACTCCTACGTGAGTCGGTACAACAACATTGTATACCTTTATCCCATCGCCGAGTGCCGTCTTTATATCGGATATGGTTTCGGCATAGTATT
Organism: uncultured Clostridia bacterium; assembly: GCA_947585965.1. Classification (GTDB taxonomy): domain Bacteria; phylum Bacillota; class Clostridia; order Oscillospirales; family Acutalibacteraceae; genus UBA1213. Next base: position 3,771 of record CANPXK010000143.1, on the reverse strand, counting down.
TAGCCATGTCCTCACTTCCGTAAAAGAGTTCATAGGCAACATCATTATATACGAAAATGCCGTTTACGGTTTCCCCTTCATTGTCCGGTGTAGGGTCGGATATTTCCGGTATAGATTCTTCGTCCTCCTCACTTTCCTGATTCTCTTCCTCTGAAACATCGGCTTTAACAGAGGATTCTTTGTCCTTTTTTTCCTCCGATTTCTCTGATTGCTCTGCTGCAGAAGATGGATCCGAGGAGGACGATTTATTGTTACCCTCGGTACAGCCGCCGGCAAGACCCGCAACAAGCAAAGCAAGAAAAACAGATGTGTATCTGATAAATCTATTGAACTTCATACTCAACACTCCCATATTCTGTCGTATATTGAAGTATAACACATAAATATGTCTAATTCAATGTCTAAATTCTATAATGTGTATAAATTTTCGCAATTTGATATTCCGTCATAACAATATATGTAATATGCCAAATCCGGATGATTTTTATTTTTTTCATATTTGCTCAAAAGATGATTATGTATAAAATATGATATTGAATATTTATAAAAAAAATGGTATCATATAATATTATAGAAAGAGGCGGTGCGGTGATGAAAAAATGGACATTTTCGGAGCTTGACAGGGACATGGTCAGAAGGCTGTGTTCTTTATACGGTCTGCCTGTTTTTACCGCCATGCTTCTTACAATACGAGGAATAACACAAAGGGAAGATATAGAGAAATTTTTCGCTGTCGGAAATGAACTTGATTCTCCTATGGATATAAAGGATATGGATAAAGCTGTAGAGAGGATAAAGAATGCAGTCGTGTCATATGAAAGGATATGTGTCTATGGTGATTATGACTGCGACGGAATAACGGCAACAGCAATACTTTATTCATACCTTGAATCGGTGTGTGCCAATGTAATGTATTATATCCCGGACAGAAATACAGAGGGATATGGAATGAATATACAGGCTGTGGATAAGCTTAAGTCAGAGGGAGTAAGTCTGATTATCACGGTTGATAACGGAATATCCGCAATTGAAGAAACAGACCATGCCAATTCTATAGGGATTGATGTTGTTATAACAGATCATCACAAGCCGCCGGATATACTGCCGAGAGCCGTTGCCGTGGTAAATCCTCATAGGTCTGACGAAACCTGTAAATTCAGGAATTACTGCGGTGCCGGAATTGCACTAAAGCTGATAACGGCACTTGAGGGTGATGAATTTTCCATAATGGAGAATTATTCAGACCTTGCCGCCATAGGAACAGTTGCCGATGTTGTGCCGCTTGAGGGAGAAAACAGGGATATAGTCAAGGCAGGAATTATCAATATTGAAAATACGGAAAGAATAGGTCTTAGCAGTCTTATAGAAGATGCGGGAGTCGGAAATATAACCTCAGGTGCGATAGGATTCCGCATAGGACCGAGAATAAATGCGGCAGGCAGACTTGCTTCGCCGTATGATGCCCTTGAATTGCTTTTGAGTGAGGATGAGGAGAGGGCAAAGGAAAAATCCGAACTGCTTTGCACTCTTAATTCAAAACGGCAGGAGATAGAAGCAAAAATAATAGAAAAAACGGATGATATTCTGAAAAACGATCCCGAAACGGCAAACAGCAGGATTCCGGTTATACATTCCGAGGAATGGAACCCCGGGGTGATAGGAATAGCTGCATCACGCATAAGTGAGAAATACGGAAAGCCCGTTATTCTTATTGCAGGGAATGAGGAAATATGCAGGGCTTCCGGGAGAAGTATCGCAGGCTTTTCAATTGTTGACGCAGTGTTTGCCTGTTCGGAATATCTTGAAAAATACGGCGGTCACCCTATGGCGGTGGGTTTCAGTATAAAGAGGGAAAATATAAAGCCGTTTGTACGTGCAATAAATGATTACGCAAATAAACTGCCTTATATGCCCCTTGCAGAGATAAAGCTCGATGCATCGCTCAATCCCGAAACGATAACGGTTGATATGGCCGATCTGCTTAAGGAATTTGAGCCTTTCGGCTGCGGAAATCCAAAGCCGGTTTTCGGTATAACGGGTGCTGTGCTTGACAAAATAACACCTCTGAAAGACGGAAAGCACCTCAGACTTTCCGTTTCAAAGGGAAAATCAAGACTTTCGCTTATGTATTTCTTCACAACTTTGCAGGAGTTTTCATATTCCGAAGGGGATCTCCTTGATTTTGCGGTGAGCCTTGAAAAAAACGAATATCAGGGTAAAGAGAATATTTCACTTATCATAAAGGATATAAGATATAATAAGGAGCTTTTTGATACAGAAGCTGCAATGTATGAATTACAGGATTACGAGTTATATAAAAGCGGAGTATGCAAAAAAGAGATAAGAGGAAAATATCCGACAAGAGATGATTTCAAGATTCTGTATACATTTCTTAAAAAGGACGGAAGGGAAAGGTACAGGGCGGACGTGCTGGTATATTCTGTCGGTAAATTTGCTTCGGGATTAAGAACACCGCTCAAGGCACCGGGTATTTTTAAGATAATGATAATACTTGATATTATGCAGGAACTCCACCTTGCCGAATACCGGAGGACGGCGGACGTTATATATGTACATATACCGCAGGCGGAAGGTAAGGTTGACCTGAGGGCTTCGGAAATATACAGAAGATTAGAGGAGGATATAAGAAATGCCTGAGAAACTTAAATACTACCAGGATTATAATGAATTGGTAGAGCTGATGCAAAAGAGCAGTCATAATTATGATTACGGGCTTATCGAGCGGGCGTACAAGTTTGCGGAGGAAATGCACGGCGATCAGAGGAGAGCCTCGGGGATACCGTATATACTTCACCCTACATCAGTTGCCTGTATACTTACAGAGCTGGGAATGGATTCCGAGTCTATAGCCGCGGCACTTCTGCATGATGTTGTAGAGGATACACCCGTAACTCTTGAGGAGGTAACAAAGAAATTCGGCTCGGAGATAGCAATACTTATAGACGGAGTTACAAAACTCGGTAAAATCCCATATTCATCAAGAGAGGAGCAGCAGGCTGAAAATATAAGAAAAATGCTTATAGCTATGTCAAATGACATAAGGGTAATAATAATAAAGCTCGCCGACAGACTTCATAATATGCGTACAATAGAGTGCATGAAGGAACAACACAGGCGTGACAAGGCACTTGAGGTTATGGAGGTATATGCTCCGATAGCACATCGTCTCGGTATAAGGGCGATAAAGGAGGAGCTTGAGGATCTGTCTATACGCTATCTTGACCCCGTAGGATATTCGGAAATAGAAAAACAGCTTGAGTTGAAGAGTAAAGACAGAATAAACTTTGTTGCTGAAATAAAGCAGCAGCTTTATGACAGACTCAAAGACGAAATAAGTAATGTATATATCGAGGGCAGAGTTAAGAGTATTCACGGAATATATAAAAAGACCTACATGAAGGGTCGCACTATGGATCAGATTTATGACATATTTGCAGTCAGGGTAATTGTTGACAGTGTTGCGGATTGTTATAATGTACTCGGTGTTGTGCATGACATTTTCAAACCGTTGCCGAATCGCTTCAAGGATTATATTTCCACCCCAAAGCCCAATATGTATCAGTCACTTCATACTACTGTTATAGGCAAGGAGGGGATACCGTTTGAGATTCAGATAAGAACATGGGAAATGCATTATACGGCTGAATACGGTATTGCCGCACACTGGAAATATAAGGAGGGAATAACGAAGAAAAATTCCCTTGATGATCGTCTTGCATGGATAAGGAAGATGCTTGAAAATCAGAGTGA
>CANPXK010000142.1 GCA_947585965.1 uncultured Clostridia bacterium | reverse complement strand
AAGGTTTCAAAAAGAAAAGGACAAACATTTTCTCTTATTAATTCAACTTATGAGGACGGTTTGCAAACAACTTTTGACATATGCAAAAATCCTGATGAATTTGATGATTTAGAGATAACCGATGATGAATTTTTAGAAATATCGAGGTGGATTAACAGAAAAGAATTTTTACAGGTATATTTCATTTATGATGATATTGACAAGGAAACAAGATATTATTGCGGTACATTTACTTTTCAAAAAATAATGATAAGTGAAAAACTTTATGGTTTACAACTAACTCTGATAACCGATAAGCCTTTTGCCTACGGCGAAAAAATCATATATCATGAAAATATTTCAGACATTACAAAACCGTTTCGCCTGTATGATTTTTCTAACATAGTACGCAGTTTTGCCCCGAATATAAAGATAATTTGTTCAGAAAGTGGAAATCTTACCATAAAAAACGAATTACTAAACAGTACAATGACGTTTAACAATTGTACAAAAGGCGAAATAATTACTGTTGACGGCGAAGCGGAAACTATAAATTCCTCTCTTAATGCACATGATATTTGGAATGACTTTAATTATGAGTTCTTAAAAATCGGCAATACATTCATTGACAGATTCAACACCATAACAGTTTCTTTGCCATGTATTTTAGAAATCGAGTATTATCCGATTATACAGGATTCACCGTAGTAAAGGAGGGTCGACAATGGCAGTAAAAATTCGATTTGATGAGTCGAATGTTCCGCAAACGCCAACATTCGTATTGGGTACGAGAAATGGCAAAAAAATAGGATTGATACCCGGAGTGGATATTAATTTTAAAAATTCATTAAACTCACCATCGACAATAACCTTCGCCGTACATAAAATAAAAAATAATGTCAGTTCGTATATATGGGATAATTTGACTGATTTTAAATTACTATGGTGTAAGGAATGGAATTTATGGTATGAGATATATGTAGAAACCAATGAAGAAAACGGACTGGTAAAGAATGTTTCTGCGACATCTCTCGGAGAAGCCGAACTATCACAAATTAATCTTTATAATATAGAAATCAATACCGAAAATGATATTGCGAGGGAAGATTATCAGGCAACGGTATTGTATAATGAAAATAAACCGGCGGCTTCACTGTTGAACAGAATAATGGAAAAGGCTCCCCATTATAAAATACTCTATGTCGAAACGAGTATAAAAAATATCCAAAGAACATTCAGTTTTGATAATAAATCAATTTATGATGCATTCCAAGAAATTGCAGAAGAGATACATTGTCTTTTTCAAATAGAATGTAAATCAGATGATAATGGAAATATTGTCAGAGGAATTAGTGTATATGATTTAGAAAGCTATTGTCTGCAATGCGGCGAAAGAGGTTCATTTTTGAAACACTGTAGTCATTGCGGAAGCGAAAATATACTAACAGGCTATGGGCATGATACGGGAATTTTTATAACAAATAATAATTTAGCTGAAAGTATAACATATACAACTGATAACGGTTCGGTAAAAAATTGTTTCAGGCTTGTTGCCGGTGATGATCTAATGACGGCAACAATTAGTAATTGTAATCCTAACGGTAGTGCATACATATGGTATATTCCGGATAACATTAAGTCTGATATGTCAAGTGAATTAGCTAAAAAATTATCGGAGTATGATGCAGAATACGATTATTATCAAAAAGATTACGTTGTGAACATCAGTCAACTTGAACTCGACAAGTATAATAAGTTAGTAGAAAAATATTCAACACTTACAGATAAATATAAAAAAATAGAATATCCTATAACCGGATATCCCGCAGTAATGCAGGCATATTATGATACTTTAGATTTTTACTTATACCTAAAAAACGGACTTATGCCCGATATTAATATGTCAAAAACCTCTGCAAAAGAAGAAATTAAAAAATTGACAAGAGATAAACTATCCCCTGTTGCTGTTCAGGACTTAAGCATATGTTCATCTTCAACTGCCGACAGTGCTGTTTTGGCAATGGCTAAAACTGTTATAAATACAAAATATCGTGTTGAAATAAAAAGTTCAGAATATTCAAATAATAGCTGGAGCGGTGTATTTACAATCAGTAATTACTCCGATTCGGAAGATAGTGCAGATTCCGAAAAAGTATATATTGTAATAAATGATGACTATGAAAAATATGTCAAACAAAAAATAGATAAAGTTTTGAGCAAATCACTTACTGATAATGATACGGAAGCTACAAGTATTATAGAATTATTTAATCTGTCAAAAATAGAATTTCAAGATGAACTCAAAAAGTATAGCTTATCAAGGTTAAAAAATTTTTATGATAGCTGCCAAAGTTGTCTTGATATTTTAGTACAACAAGGCGTGGCGGATGAAAATACATGGCTTGGACAGGAAGTTAATTTATATGAAACAATGTATATCCCCTATTATGAAAAATTAGGCTATATTGAAGCAGAAATTAAAACAAGGGAAACAGAAATTTCAATTATTACAGGTGTTAAAAATTCTGACGGTACTGTTAAAACAAACGGATTACAAACTTATTTGTCAAACGAGAAAGAGAATATTCAAAATAAAACAGACTTTGAAAAATATCTCGGAGAAGATTTATGGCTCGAATTTTCTGCATACAGAAGGGAAAATACATTCCAAAACGATAATTACATATCAGACGGCTTGGATAATGCAGAACTGTTTAAGAGAGCATTAGAGTTCATTGAAGAAGCCAAAAAAGAAATTATAAAATCTGCAACATTACAGCATAGTATTTCTACGACATTAAAAAACCTGTTGGTCATGAAAGAATTTAAGTCATTAGTTGATCAATTTGAGGTTGGAAACTGGCTTAGAATAAAAATAGATAATAATGTTTATCGTCTGCGTTTACTCGATTATGAAATTGATTATAGTGACCTGACAAATGTTAATGTAACATTTTCTGATGTTATTAATGCACAGAATGATTCCTCGGATATTGAAAGTATCTTATCACAAAGCAAGAGTATATCAACATCATATGGTGCAGTCAGTCATCAGGTTAGACAGGGTGAAAAAAAGAATAAAATTATAGATAATTGGGTAGAAAACGGATTGGATGCTACTAACACTAAAATAATAAGTAAATCCGATAACCAATTTTACACGTGTGATTCTCACGGTATGCTATTTCAAAAATATGATCCGGTTTTAGAGGAAATTGATGATTGTCAGTTAAAAATAATAAATTCTACTCTTGCGATTACGGATAATAATTGGAAGAATATCAGAACTGCCGTAGGATTTTATTATTATTTCGACCCCGAAACAAATAAACTGAAACAAGTCTATGGTGTTAATGCTGAAACCATAGTTGGAAAGCTTATATTAGGCGAACAACTCAAAATATATAATAGTTCTAACAACTTTATTGTTGACACTGACGGTCTTACTTTGACCAACAATGTAAATACGATTAAGGCAAATCCAAATGATAAAAAGTTATTTGTGATATCAAATAAAAATAAAGACTTGCTTTATTTAGACGAGGAGGGATTATTACGTTTAGATGGTTCGGGTGTTGATTTATCGGCAAATAAGGATTTCGGCAGTATAAGCAGCAGAATAACTCAGACCGAGGATAAAATTCAATCAGAGGTAAACCGTGCGACAGGAAAGGAAGAGTGGTTATCATCAAGTATAACACAAACCGCAGATGAAATTAAGAGTTCTGTTAAATCAGATGTAGATAATTTAGAAAGCAAAATTACACAAACTGCTAACGAAATACAAAGTTTAGTCAAATCAGATGAGGATTTACAAAGCCAGATTACTCAAAATGCAAACAAGATTGCGTTAAAAGTAAACTCGGGTGATTTTGGGACTCTTATAGAACAAAATCCGACCTCTGTTAAAATAGCATGGAATAACATTGATAAATATATTCAATTCAGTAATGGCGAATTAAGAATCTATGAAGATGAAACTACAAGTAATGATTCATTGTTGATGAAGCTTACCTATACAGGAAATTGGTATTATTATAAAGGTTCAACGATAGGAAAAATTGGAACGAACGGTTGGGCTGGAGATACATCATTCCGAGGATTGATGTTTGATTTACAGCATGGTGCTGATTATATGGGTTGGGGATATCAAGATGAGGAAAACGGTAACTATAATGTAAAAATTATATTTTTTGCAAATAATATAAGAAACAAACAGGGTATACATTTTATGGATACAACATACTGTGATAGAGATGTATATTTTAGTGGATTTGCTTATTTGAATGAAAATGTGCGAACAGCAAGATATACTAGTGGGAATGCAGGTTTGTTTTCTAACTCGCATGAGGTATCAATAGTCGGCAAAACAGCAAAAGTTCAGGGAAATGGCGGTTATTTTGAAGTAACAGATTCAAGATATGTATTTGGTAATAGCCCAGACTTGATTTTTGACTGTTATAACAATATTGATTTACACAATTTTTCTATATTGAATAATTCTGACATTAGACTAAAAACAAATATATGCGACACCGATATCAATGCTTTAGATTTATTAAATAAAATAGACTTGAAGTCATTTGACTGGATCGAGGATAATAAGCACGAGAATATTGGTATGATTGCACAGCAGTTGCAGGAGATTATTCCCAATTTGATACACGAGGACAAAGAAACATCAAAGCTATCAATAGATCAGATAAAGTTAATACCATATATCATAAAGGCAATACAGGAGTTATCATCAATAACAAATAACAATATCAGTAGGAAATCCGTAATGACAAAGCAAAGTACTGTTCTATCAAACGATGATGTTTATGCAAAATACTCACCGGAAGATAAGCAGAAATTTGTAGAGTTACTCAAGTCAAAACAGGAAGTAAAACCTCAGACTGAGGA
>CANPXK010000141.1 GCA_947585965.1 uncultured Clostridia bacterium | reverse complement strand
ATGCCCCTTTATCTATACATCGGTATATATCTGCTCTTTGTTTTTGCCCTGTCGATCATATGCCTATTGGGTGGAGACGGATTAAAATGGCTGTTAAATAAATTATCTAAAAAAACAGGTGAAACAATCCGATCGACAATAGGGTAATACGGCAAACAGAAAGGGAGAATTTATTTATGGACATTATCGTTCCTATTATTCTTGTTGTAATTATTATAATAATAATTGCAGTGGCTATAAGAAATGCAAATCAGAATTATACAATCGGCGGAGGTATGTTTAAGAACAGTGATAATAACTTAAATAAAGATGAACATATGGATTCATCCGACTATAATTATTATGACAAAGACGGTAAGCTAAAATAAATCGGGAGGTATCAAAGGTGTTGTATTTACGACCATACAAAAGAGATGATGCCGAAACAATTATTTCATGGTGCGAGGATGAAACGGTTTTCAGAAAATGGACATCCGACAGGTATAATTCATATCCTATTACGGGTAAGGATATGAATTATAAATATTTTGATTGTAACGGTGACTGCGAAGAAAAGGATAACTTCTACCCTATGACAGCCTGTGATGACAGCGGTATTGTGGGACACTTTATTTTACGATATACAGGCGGCAATCATAGTATTCTGCGTATCGGATTTGTTATCATTGATAACAAAAAGAGGGGACACGGATACGGAAAGAAGATGTTACATCTTGCACTGGATTATGCCTTCAGGATTGCAGGAGCAGAACAGGTTACAATCGGGGTATTTGAAAATAACAAACCTGCCTATTACTGCTATAAAACCACCGGATTTAAAGAAACAGGGCAAAAAGAGGAATGTGAGCTTTTGGGCGAAAAACAGAAAATTGTAGAATTGTCAATAAATCGGGAGGATTACTTTTTACATAAATAATCTTAGTCAGGGCAATCAAATAAAGATAAATTTTGAAAGGGATGATACAGGTATGGAAACAATTTTCAACTGTAAGGCAAAAAAAATAGACAGCAATACGGACAGAAAGGAACTTACAAATCTTTATGGGCAGGCTGTTGATGAGGGCAGGAAAAACGGTTATACTCCCGTGTTTGTTGTGGTAAATGATGTGCTTGAGGAAACCATAGAGGGTCAATTTGGCAGTGTCGGAAGTGCAGAGGAATATGTAAAATCAGTTTTGTCTGAAAACCATTCAAACGGTAAGGAAATATTTGAACACAGATATTCCTATATCGTTGAGGAATACGGCGATGGACTTGAATATATCGACCGTGATATGCTCGATGAAATGTTGCCTATGCTCGAAAATGAGCAGAGTACAATCATGCCGTCTGTATCCGATTATGAGGGTGATTTATACCTTGTGCAAATCCCGACTTTGAATCCGTATGAAATCTTTGCATGGCTGCCGTTCGGAGGGTGGAATGAATGTCCCGATACCGATGATATGATAGCCATGTGCAAATATTGGTACGAAAGCTATGGTGCAGTACCTATGATAATCACTTATGATACTCTCACATTCAAGCTTGACGAGCCTATAACCGACATAGAATCCGCGCTTAATGCCGCAAAAGAGCAATTAGCATTTTGCGAGGATATTGCCGATTGTGCAGACATTGAGGCACTTATAGCTATGACATACAATAATCATTACTGGTCCTTCTGGTGGGATTAGTGGGCGGCGGCGGGGGAGCCCCCGCGGGCAATTCGCGGCGGGGTGCCCCCGCTGTCAGTTCGCGTTTGCGCTCACTGCGTTCGCTTTGTTTTTTGTGAAGGGCAGTCTGTTTCCGCGATAGGTAGTTTACCTGTCGGAAACAATAAAAAAGTGTCGAGAAAGACTCTTACGAGTCTTTCCGCAAACAGAAAATGACAAACTTATCACTTATTCATCGAGTAAATATATGGTCGAGCCATATACTGATTTGCTTGAGTAAAGTAGTTACGGATTGACGGCGGCGTGCGGGGGAGCCCCCGCGGGCAATTCGCGTTTTCGCTCACTGCGTTCGCTTTGTTTTTTGTGGAGGGCAGTCTGTTTCCGCGATAATTAGTTTGCCTGACGGAATGCGGCAGAAAGTGTCGAGAGCGGCTCCCCCGGAGCCGCTCCGCAACTACAAATGACAAACTTATCACTTGTTCATCGAGTAAATTAACGGTCGAGCTATAGATTAATTTGACTAAGAAAACTAATTACGGATTGACAGCGGCGGCACGGCACCGTGAAAGCCTCTTGCGAGGCTTTCCACATACAGAAATGACAAACTCATCTCTTGTTCATCGAGTAAATATATGGTCGAGCCAAAGGCTGATTCGCCTGAAAAAACTAATTACGAATTGACAGCGGGGGCACCCCGCTCCGCGATAATTAGTTTGCCTGACGGAATGCGGCAGAAAGTGTCGAGAGCGGCTCCCCCGGAGCCGCTCCGCAACTACAAATGACAAACTTATCACTTGTTCATCGAGTAAATTAACGGTCGAGCCATAGATTGATTTGCCTGAGAAAACTAATTACGGATTGACAGCGGCGGCACGCCGCCGCCGCCGCATAAAAGGAGAAATATCGGAGAATAATATGAAAATTTTGACAGAGCTTGTACGCTCGGAAAAACCTACCTCGGTCGCACTCGGCTATTTTGATGGAGTACATCGTGGTCATGCCGCCGTCATAGGAGAAGCGGTACAATGTGCAAAGGAAAACGGATATGTACCAACGGTTTTTACACTTATGCAAAGTCCGAGGTCAATCCTCAGAGGTGAAAAAAGCAATAACATAATAACGCTTGACGAAAAGCTCGGTATACTTGAAGCTCTGGGTGTGGAGCAGGTTTACCTTATTGATTTTGTCGGGATAAAGGATATTACGGCGGAGGAATTTGTCCGTGATATAATACACGGCCGCTTTAATGCACGTCATGCCGCCTGCGGATTTAATTATCATTTCGGGGCAGGCGCAAAGGGTCACGGTTTTGAACTCGGAGAAATGTGCAGAAAATATAATATAGGTGTATTTGCAAGGCAGAGAATTACCATGTCGGGTAGTCCCATAAGCTCGACAAGAATAAGGGAGTGTATAGTAAAGGGCGACATTCCCTCCGCCAATGAAATGCTCGGCAGATTGTACGGCTTCAGACTTCCTGTTATACACGGCAGGCAGCTTGGCAGAACACTGGGAACGCCAACAATTAATCAGGAATTTCCCGAGGGTCTGGTTTTGCCGCTTTTTGGGGTATATGCAACGAGTGTCAATGTGGACGGAAAGGAATACTGCGGAGTTACAAATATCGGCATGAAGCCCACGGTAGGCTCGGAGAAGCCGCTTATAGAAACATGGATGCCCGATTACAGCGGAGAGGAGTTGTACGGAAAAACGATTGATATACGTCTGCTCCTCAATATCCGCAGTGAGAGAAAATTTGCGGATATTGAGGAGCTTCAGAAGGAAATTATAAAAAACGGCAGGCAGGCAAGGCTTATATTTGAAAAATATAAGAATAGCAGAGCGGCTCCGGGGGCAGAACAGCAGTTTTAGGTCAAGACTTTTTTAAAAGGCAGACAGGCAGCAGAGCCTTCGATTGGTGGGGTAGCCCCACGGACAATAGGAAACGCCCTGCGAGAGGGCGTCCTTTTATGAAGTATATTATACAATGCAAACAAGTATATAAAGTATGGGGCAATCAAAGAAAGCAAGCCGGGAATATCGTGATTCCCGGCTGAAATCTTTATGCCCCTTTAATTTTTACATTGCAATTTATAATCGAACACGAATATATTCATTTTCTAACCAGTATACGTGGCTGTCACCATAGGATGTCGAGGTGGTAAGACCCGAATTACCTGTATCATAGGTCACTTCAATTCCCGCATAAAGATTATATACTTTTCCGGTTTTTAAATTATAACGAGCACCAATAGGCTGATGCAAAGCTTCGCTTTCATCTATTTTTCCTTCAACATATTGATATCCGTATGACGCATTATCATTACCAAAGTATAAATAATCCCCATCAACACAAAAAGTATAATCGTATCGGACATCACCCGATCTACCTATAACGTTTGAAATAAGTTTTGTTTCATCGCCACCCTGAAGCGATTGGGAATACACCGTCACACCGCCGGGAGTACTTTGCCCCAACACACCTTCCTCATAGTACAATACGGAGGATGGCATATCAATATAGTAGAAAGAACAGGATTTCTCAGTTACCTTTTCGGGCGTTCCGCCGCCAAGCGGCAGTTTATACAAAGGGCTGCTGTCTTCACTTGTTTTATATATAAAATAAAGATCGTTTCCGATTATATTCATAGTAGATATTGTTTCATAACGCAGATCTTCAGATGGGATTTTTATATCGCAAAGCTTTTTCCTACCGCTGCCGTCTGTTTTTACCATATAAATTCCCGTGTCGTCAAGCGGTTTTTCGGGATCATCCTTGTTGAAGCCGTTTTCATAGTAGTATATATAGTCATCCTTGAGGCTGTAGGCATTGGTGTGAATATCTTCGACAAGCTCGATATTGCTGCCGTCTTTAGCAAATCTGCCGAGTCTGTAAGAAAATAAGGAATCATAGGAGGAAAGATTCTTCACCGTATCCGGAATACACATGAAATAAACATATCCATCGCTGCTATCTTTAAGATTACAAAGAAGCCGAGATAATGTATATTCATCCTCATCAGAATACTGTATAGCATTATTCTCATATTCTTTTTTTATCATTTGATCCATCTTGGTGTCATACAGAACCTCTCTTTTAACATTTGACATATCGCTTAAATCCCAACGAAATATTTCGCTCATGTCTTGATATGGTCCGTATGCCGCGTTTCCCGATATAACATTGCGCCAACCTAAATCTAAACACATGGGTGTAGGTTTGCTTTTGGCTTTTGACGATTCCGAATCTTCGCTTTTATTTGCCGAATTTCCAAGTTCCACGAGTTCCATTTTATCGTCATCGACCATTTTGAAAACAGCACCGCCAACATAATATTTTTGTCCGTCCATTTCAAAAATTGCCTTTTGCTGGGTGTCGTAAATGTCGTTGAATAACGTGGCAGAGTCGACTTGTCCTTGATTGTTTCCACGTTCTGATGACGTATCGTCTTCCTTGTTTGCCCCACAGGCAGCAAGAGAGAAAGTAAGGCAGGCGGCGAGAACAGCACTAAGTAATTTTTTCATAATATACCTCTTTTCTGAAATTTTTTATTATGAGTAGGT
>CANPXK010000140.1 GCA_947585965.1 uncultured Clostridia bacterium | reverse complement strand
TAACGGATTTTCAACTGATTGATATATACGATGAGCTTGACGGAAAAACTGTAGATTTTCTTGCCAAAACGGACGGAGCGGATATAACGGAACTTAAATTTTGTGTTGATGATAGGGTATATACCGCAGATAACTTTACGGAAGATTTTCAGGATTTTGTCGAGAAATTTCTCAGTAATAAAAACATAAGAAAAAGAACGCATAATATCAAGCCTGTATTCGCAATTGCCGACAAAGCAGGCTTTGAGTGTGAGGGAATAGAATTTGATACCATGCTTGCAGGATATCTTCTTAACCCTAACGCTTCGGACTACGTCATGGAAAGGCTTATCGGAGAATACGGAATTTCTCCGCTTAAGACGGATAATGCAACAGGGCTTGAAAGCTTTGTGCCGCTTGCCGATAAGCTTGCAAAGGAAATAGAGGCAAAGGAACAGACTCACCTTCTGCATGATATAGAAATACCGCTTGCACGTGTGCTTGCATCAATGGAAAATACCGGCTTTGCCGTTGACAGACAGGGAATATACGAATACGGCGAAAGTATGAATGATGAAATCGATAGACTTAGGGCAAGTATATGCGGATATGTCGGTTATGATTTTAATATAAATTCACCAAAGCAATTGGGTACTGCACTTTTTGAAAAGCTTGCCCTGCCCAAGGGAAAAAAGACAAAAAGCGGATATTCAACAAGTGCTGAGGTTCTTGAGGAACTTAGGGATTATCACCCCGTTATAAATGAAATACTCGAATACCGCACACTTACAAAACTGAAATCTACCTATTGCGACGGACTTCTTAAGGTTATAGGCGAGGACGGAAGAATACATTCAAGCTTTAACCAGACTGAAACAAGAACAGGAAGAATAAGCTCAACTGAGCCTAATTTACAGAATATTCCCGTCAGAACAGAAAGAGGAAAGGAATTCAGAAGATTCTTTATCGCATCCGATGGCTGTAAGCTTGCCGATGCCGATTATTCGCAGATAGAACTGAGAGTGCTTGCACATATCGCAAACGATAAGCACATGATAGAAGCTTTTGAAAATAATTACGATATTCATACCTCAACGGCGGCTAAGGTATTCGGACTTCCCGATGAAATGGTAACCCCGCAGCTCAGGAGCCGTGCAAAGGCTGTCAATTTCGGAATAGTTTACGGAATAAGTGCGTTTTCACTTTCCAAGGATATAGGAGTATCCAGAAAAGAAGCCGATAAATATATAAAGGATTATCTAAGGTTGTACAGCGGTATAGATAATTATATGAAAAACGTGGTTGGGAACGCCAAAAATGACGGTTATGTCACCACTATGTTCGGCAGAAGAAGATATCTTCCCGAGCTTGCTTCGTCAAACCATAATATACGCTCGTTTGGTGAAAGAGTCGCAAGAAATATGCCGATTCAGGGAAGTGCGGCGGATATAATCAAAATAGCCATGATAAGGGTGTATGACAGGCTTAAAAAGGAAAATATGAAATCCAGGCTTATACTTCAGGTTCACGACGAGCTTATTGTCGAGGCACCGGAGGAGGAGGCTGAAAAGGCGGCTCAACTTCTGAGCGAGGAAATGCAGAATGCAGTTAGTCTTTCTGTTCCGTTGACGGCAGATTCCGGAATAGGAAAAACATGGTTTGAGGCTAAAGTTTAAAATAATTGGAGGGGTGCAAATATGCTGCATATTTTATTTGTTTGTACAGGCAATACCTGCCGCAGTCCGATGGCAGAGGCTATATTTGCAAAAAAATCCGAGGAATACGGAATAAAAAGTATTATAAGCAGTGCCGGAATAGGTTTTGTCGGAGAAAGCGGAGTGTCGCAAAATGCTGTTACGGTCTGTAATGAAATAGACATAGATGTAAGCGGACATAAGCCGAGGATAATACGTGAAAGGGACCTGGAGGTTGCTGATCTGTTTGTTGCTATGACTGAGGGACACGCAGAGACACTCAGAACAATCGGCGTGGACGATAAGAGGATATATGTTCTCGGCAATGGTATACCCGATCCGTACGGTTCGGATCTTGTGACATACAGAAGATGCCGCAAAGCAATAGAAGAAGCTATTGATAAACTTTGTGAATATCTTAAAGAAAATTATCCTCAATGTATCGGGGGAATACCGAGTGAATAAATATACGCTTGTACCGATGAGTGAAAGGCATATTCCACAGCTTGCACGGCTTGAAAAAATATGCTTTTCTCAGCCGTGGTCTGAACAAAGCCTCAGAGAAGAGCTTGACAACAGAACAGCACACTTTCTTGTTGCGGAAGACGGCGGCATAGTAGTGGGGTATATAGGTGTTTTTATAGTGTATGAAAGCTGTGATATTTCTAATATTGCAGTATTTCCCGAATACAGACGGCAGGGTATCGGAAAGCTTCTGCTTGAGGGAGCCTTTGAGGTTGCCGAAAAGGGCGGTGCGGAGTCGATATCCCTTGAGGTACGTCCTTCAAATTGTGGAGCGATAGAGTTGTATCGCTCCGTCGGTTTTGAGGAGGTCGGACTGCGAAAGAACTTCTACAGGAATCCTACAGAGGACGGTCTTATATTATCAAAGAAGCTTATCAATAAAGAAAACGGTGAAGAAGAATGAGAATTTTAGCGATAGAAAGCTCCTGTGACGAAACGGCAGCCGCCGTTATTGAGGACGGAAGAAAAATAATATCTTCGATAATTGCAACTCAGGTTGATGAGCATAAGCTTTACGGCGGAGTTGTTCCGGAAATAGCGTCAAGACGGCATTGTGAGGCGATTAACGGAGTAGTGGCGGAAACTCTGGAGCGTGCGAATATGAAGCTTACTGAGCTTGACGCACTTGCTGTTACGTATGCCCCCGGACTTATAGGTGCGTTGCTTGTTGGAGTAAACTTTGCTAAGGGATTATCGCTTTCAACAGGTTTGCCGCTTATACCGGTACATCATCTGCGTTCGCATATTGCGGCTAATTATCTTGCCCACCCGGAGCTTGAGCCGCCTTTTTTGTGCCTTGTTGTATCCGGCGGACACAGTCATATAGTTGAGGTTAAAAGCTATACCGAAATGAAGGTTATAGGCAGAACAAGAGATGATGCGGCGGGCGAGGCATTTGACAAGGCGGCAAGAACTATGGGTATGTCATATCCCGGCGGCATACATCTTGATAAGGCGGCAGAATACGGAAATGAGGAAAGATATAAATTGCCTCAGCCGAAAGTGAGTGGTTCAGAGTATGATTTTAGTTTTTCAGGTCTTAAAACAGCCGTTATAAATTTAATACATAATGCAAAGCAGAAGGGCGAGGAAATCAATGTAAATGATTTATCAGCCTCTTTTCGTAAGGCAGTTGTTGACAGTCTTATAAATAATTTTATCAGGGCGGCGGAAAATATGGGTTATAATAAACTTATTCTTGCCGGCGGAGTATCTGCTAATTCTCTCTTAAGGCGGAGAACTTCCGAAGAAGCAGAAAAAAGAGGTTGGAAATGCTATTATCCTCCGCTTGAACTTTGCGGAGATAATGGTGCGATGGTTGGTTCTCAGGCATATTATGAATACATGGCAGGCAATATTGCCGATATGTCTCTTAATGCTGCCGCAACGAAAAATATAGAGGCAGCATTTAATACTTTATAGTTTTTGATATTTTTCAGTTGTATAAAAATATTCACGAAATAAATTGTTTTTATACTTATGAATAAGAACTCCCACACTTCTGCAAGCGGGGGATATAATCTTGCAGAGTTTGATACAAAGCCGAGGAATAATTGAAAAGTGCGCCTTTGCGGTGTAAAGTATGCGCCAAGTCAATTAGCGGTTGATTATTCGCAATTTTGTGCTATAATCCAAATATACAGCATGTTTGCCCATTAAATAGGAAGTTGCGAGGTAATTCATATAATGGATAAGACTGTTATTTTAATGAATGTTAAATCTATAGATGAATACTGGTCCATGCTTGAAAAGGCCTTGGAGATCGAATTGCTTTTTTTGCAGCACAAGCATGAGTTTGGAACATCTCCTATGTGCTCAGAAATGGGAATACAGACAGCTCTTGCGTATAGTGCAGAGAGGATTGCTCAAAAGAAAGGATTCAATACGCATAAGGCAAAGTGCATCTGTCTGGCCGTGGGGCTTTGCTTCCCGCAATTTGGTTCTTACGGCATAGCTGCCTGTGAAAATTACCTAATAAAAAACAATATCCCGTGGGATCTCACCGAAATAAAAATAGGCGCGATAGAGCAACATATATACGAATCGGGTACTATTGTTACTCCGCAACTGGATGAGGCATTGCATGCATATTATGAAAATCGGACAAATATTCCCGAAGTAAATGTCGCTAGATATTGTCAAATCGCGGTCAAGGAAAGTCGGGAATTGATGAAGAGCGGTATGTTCGCGGGTCAGGAAATCACTGAAGTTATGGATTGCGCCGAAAAATGCTTCTCAGTGGAAAAATCTATCATAACAAGTGATAACACTGATATTGATGTTCCAATCGAAGTGCAGGAAAATGTCAACGCAGCTTTAGATGCATTTATCGAGGTTGATGGTCTTACAAAAGGAATTTTCGAGTTTTTCGCATAATCGGCAACAGACAGGTTATTCCCGTTTGTCAAAATATGATTCTCTAACACAGCGAGAACGAGGTTATAAATTATTTTAACCTCAAGCAGTTTTTCATTAGGCTGTTTCGCTAATGTGGTATTGTGCCCTGTGTATCATAGTGTGTCTTTCAAGTCTGCACTTTTTGATTTTTCGTGCACCTTTTAATTTTCCTTTTTCTTTTACACCCCAAGGCTTCGGTCGCGGTTTTCAGACGCCAGCCAACACAACAATAACCCATATAAAAATAAGGGCTTCCGAAGTCGGCACTTCTGCGCCAGAGAAAGCTTTTTCTGTTTGTGTCAAAATCAGCAAAAACATAGAGATCATCTTGCGGAATTTGATACAACGCCGAAGGGAAAGTAAAAGGTGCGCCTTTGCGGTATAATTTGTTATTGATCGGAATTATGAGAATTTGGATTTGGGAGGAAGGATTAAATGAAAGCCTTAGTAATGAATTGCAGCCCTGTAAAAAACGGAGCAACAGCGGAAATCGTAAATATAGTTTCAAAATGTCTTATGGAACGATATGAGACCAGAAGCGTATGTATTGACGATTTTAAATTTCATTTTTGTAAGGGATGCAGGACTTGCCACCGTACCGCAAAATGTGTTCTGAATGATGACATTGAAAAAATCATCGAAAACTATGAGTG
>CANPXK010000139.1 GCA_947585965.1 uncultured Clostridia bacterium | reverse complement strand
TGCTGTATACGGAGGATAGGTAAGGGACAACGTATTCGGCGGCATGGCCATCGGGGAATGTGGTTAAACAAACCCGCCCGAAATCTTCGGAGAGATTCGGAAAGATCGAAGGGAAGGGATTGGAAGGGGAACCGTCAGGGTTCCCCTTCTGATTCAATGGGCTCCTTCTCCGCACAAAAAAACAGCCCTTTCGGGCTGTTTTTTTGGCGGAGAAGGAGGGATTCGAAGCCGCATAAAACCCAGTAAAATCAAGGCCGTTGAGGCTTCTTACACCGTTAGTACACCATGATGCTCTATTTACATTATGCCTTAATGTCCACGTCTAACAACCGCGCTTGTTCTCGTTTTGCATATTCTTCACGGATATGAGTGTAAATATCCATTGTCGTTGACAGCTGAGCGTGGCCGAGAAGTTGCTGCATATCTTTAGGATCTACCTTATTTTCATAGAGCATCGTCGCATATGCGTGTCTCAACTGATGGGGAGTACAGGTAACTCCAGACGCTTCGACGTACTTAGCCCAGCACTCCTGAAACTCATACTCTGTAAGATAGGTTCCCTTTATGTTGGAGAAAATAATGCCGGTACCGGGGTGGATCTGCTCCGCCAATTTTCTTAATAGCGGGATTCGGCGGATTCCCTTTTCGGTTTTAGGAAGCTTCAAGGCAGCTTTCCCGTTTTTGTAGTATAACGACTTTGAAATGTTGATCCAGTTGTTCTTCAGGTCAACGTCTTCCCAGGTGAGCGCCTGAAGCTCTCCGCGCCGGCACCCAGTATACAACACCCAATATGCAAACATCCCAAAAGGAACGTTAACCGACGCTTTGACTTTTCGAATGTCGTCTTGGGTGGGGAGCTTCCGCTCTTTCTTGGACAAGTTACGAGGCAAAGACACATCACGGGCTGGATTATATCGGGCGTGCCCGTGGCTTACGGCGTATTTAAAAATAAGGTTGACGACCATCAACTGAGTGGCGGCAGTTTTTCGGGCGGGTTTCTTTTCTTTAATGAAATCTTTTAAGAAGCGGTCTACATCCGTAGCCTGAAGGTTTTGAATCCGCTGTTTTCCAAACCGCGCCTTTGCTCGCTCAAGAGCCGGTTTGTATGATTTGGTCGTGTTGGCGGCAAGCGTTGGTTCGTGAGTTTCCCACCATTTATCCGCGACTTCTTCAAATGTAAGTCCCTCGGACTGTTCATCTTTGTACGTTTGGATTTTTCTTAGAACTTCTGATTTTGTTTGACCGTAAAAGTATTTTTGCGTTTTACGACCATTCACCACTACCGTCATTGCCTGTTGCCACAGGCCATCTTTACGCCGCGTCATGATTGGTCTCACCTCCTCGCAGTGCCCGAATTGGGCACATTAACTTTCAATGTTACGCGGAATCACACAGAGCGGATCCTCAAGGTTATGCGGGGGCTTTGCAACGCAGCTGTGAAGCCCGTCAATGTGCTCATTCAAACTTGGCTTGATAGTGTGCCACATCGGGTCGAGAATAAAGTCAATCCCCTCACGCCGCGCGTGCTTGGCCGCAGGGACGAAATCGCTGTCTCCTGCAATTAAGACGATTTGATCTACGAGCCTCTTATGCGCCAGAGAAGCTATATCAAGGCCAATCCTCATATCTACGCCTTTTTGCTGGATGTCGAGGTGGAAATCGGATTCCCTCAAATCGGCCACCTGTATCTCCCCGCGGCATAACCGCTTGACGGCATCGGCGTTCATTACGTAGCCTATCGAACTCTCCAACAGCTCACCCATCCTCAGGGCGACCTTCCTCTTGTGAGTCAGGGCCTCGTGAAAAGCATTTGACCAGGCATAGAGATCGGTTCGCTTGAGCCATACACTGCGCTGGGTAAGCGGGTGCATGATCGTCTTGTCAGAGGGAGGACAGTCATACACGAAGATTCGATATAGGTAGTTTGGCTCTCTTGTCTCGGTTCCCTGGTCAACAATGTGGCGCATACAATACTCGCGGAGTTCGTTCGCGCGTTCCTGACCTGTTTTCTGTCCAAATAGGACTTTGGCCCGCTTCTGATAAAATGCGCTGTCCACCAAAATAGCAGTGCGTATCATTTGATTTTCCTCCAAAAGAAAAAACCCTTGGGTTCGACACATCCCGGATGGTGGGAGGTCTACTTCCAAGGGCTGTTTAAACAATGGTAGCACTAAGCCACACGTCTATATAATATGCCCTCGGATCGGATTTGTCAACAGTTAAAATTTTGTAATTCCAAAAAATGAGCGGTGCGGTGCCTGTCCTGAACACATTTCAGTTCTCTGCCAGAAAGTCTATGAAGGTGTCTTCTGTAATGATGGCGATATCCTGGCCCTTGAGTGCCAAGTCTTCAGCTTTTTTCATTTTGCCGGTCTTACCGCCATTAATGCTGGCGTAGTAGTCTGTGTTACCCACAACGAGGTAGTTCGTGGCACGGGTGACACCGTTTCCCACGTTGCCCCCGGCGTTGACTACCTTCTGCATTGCTTCGGCCCTGGTGAAGGATTTGAGTTCGCCGGTAAAGACAAAGGTTCTGCCATAGATCGGGCTGTCAGGGTTGAATTCGGTGGTTTCCGGGACGATATCCCGAGCATCGGCCTTTTCATATCTCTCCCAAGGCTTCGGAGGCTCCGGTATCCCGCCCAGCCGGTCCGCCAGCTCCCGCAAGGCCGCAAGGCAGTCGGCGGTAGTCTGACAGTCACCCAGGGCCCGGTGACGGTTGTTTGTGGGAACCTCCAGCGCGGACGCAAGGGAATCCAGTCTACGGTTTTTTAAATCCGGCAGGAGCCGGCTCGCCAGCCGCATGGTGTTGACGTGATCATTGCTGATCGGTCCCAGTCCCAGCCGTTCCGCATTGTCATACAGAAAATTGATGTCAAAACTTACATTATGGCCAACGATGATCGAACTTCCAATAAACTCTATGTATGCTGGCAGGATGTCCTCAATAGTCGGCGCGTCCGCGACCATATCGTTGGTGATGCCGGTTTTCGCGGAAATGACGGCAGGTATCTTCCCCCTGGGGCGAATCAGGGAGTTGAAGCGTCCAGTTTCAACGCGGTTCTCGATGCGGATGGCGCCGAGTTCGATGATTTGATCATATTCCGGGCTGTATCCGGTGGTCTCCAGGTCAATGATTACGCAATTGTCTGGAATCTCAATGAGATTACGTCCCTTGATGCGATCTTTCATAGTGCACTCCTTTGTGCCCGATTTGGGCACTTTAATATAGATTTTGTATTATTCTGTGTTATAATGTCTCCGGCGCTAATACATGGTAGGACGTCTTGCCGGAAAGGGAAAAGCATGGACATTGAAGATTTCAAAAGGGCTATTTGTGCCCTCCGGCGGGAGGAGAAGCTTGTCCTTCTCGTGCTGCTAAGATACCTTGCACGGCATAATCGACAGTCTTAAGATCCTCCGGGCTTAATGCCTTCAGGTGAGCCACAATCTCAGCATCCAAAGCCTCCTCGCTGATTTCAGCGAGGGGGCTTTCCTCGTTTACAAGTCCGAGGAGCCAATCCACGGTTACACCGAAAAAGTCAGCCAATCGTATCAGTGTATCAAACGGCGGTTCACGGCTGCCAGACTCCCATCCACCTACGGTGGACTGCGCAACCCCAAAGTCATCCGCAAAAGCTTGCTGGGACTTGTAGCCTCGACTTTCGCGAATCTTCTTCAATCTGATCCTGAATTCTGCCGACATATAATCGCCCCCTGCGATAATTATTACAGCAAAACCGCCATTATTGCAAGTGGCGATAAAATTTTTTGAAAAATAATCTCTAATGGCGTTGACAAATTCGGAACGCAATGTTATATTAACGCTATCAGCGATAGGAAAAGGGGGTGAGATGAGGATGATGACAAAAAGGCGTCTCCGGCAGGAACTCGTACAGAAAGATTTGGAAATCAGCCGGCTTACCAAAGACCTGGCAGTGCTACAATCCGCAAAAAGACGCGCTGATCCCCTGCCGCCCTGCAAGGACTTCGGGTGCTACGGGTGCATGTATGCCTCAATCCTGTACGACCACAGCAATGACTCATACACCCTGATGGGGTGCATGAGGGATTCATTTTGCAAGGACTTCTGTCCGAGACCGGACAAGAAAATCGAGTTGCTGGGGGGTGTCAGCGAAGCAGGGAGATGATGGCGGTCACAAGTGAGCCTACGGCTATGGCCAGGGTGATCCAGGCCCGCACCTCGTTGAAGAGGTGCTGCTGGTTTGACCTGTTGTACTCCCGAAGCGAGGCACGGCCCTTGTCGCTGACTCGATACCCGGGGACGCTTTCGCCTGTGTAAAAGACATAGGTGCTTTCAAGGAGGCCGTCCTTGTACATTTTGTTCACTCGATCCATGCTGTACCCGGGAGCTTCGGCGTGCTGCATGGCGGCCATGGCAACGGGTTCCAGCTGTTTCTCCAGCCAGGTCATTAGGTCAGTTTGTTCTTTGCTGAGAAGCATAAAATCAACTCCTATGTAGTTTTTGGAGAGGGGGTGAGGGCATGGACGCGACAGAGAAAAACTTTGACATTGTCGAGCGGATTCTGGAGATTTTGGCGGAAAAAAAGTGTACGGTGCGGCAGTCCGAGGACATCCTGCGCTATGTTGGTTCGGAGGTCCGCGAGCGCAGCACCGTACAGAGCGCGAAACGTGAAGACGGGCATCAGGGTTGGTCAATGTGAGCAGATTCCTTGCCTTCCAACGTTTCCAGCTTCTTCATGGCCTTGGCATATGCGGCGAAATATTCATCAACGAGATGCTTGCCCTCAGTCAATTGCGGCAGTCTCCCGGTCAATGTGTTGTTTACCCATATCAGCGCAAGGTCATGTGCGATTCTCTCATTACTCAGCATTTCTTTCACCCCCTTTCTCGGTTATTCCGGTGGCAGCCGGTGGGACCATTATAGGGGAAAGGGGGAGCTATGGCAAGAATGGAGGTGAAAAATGTGAAAAGACAGTGGTTGGCGGATATCAGAATCCGCCAAGGGAAGACGCAGCAGGAAGTCGCCGACAGCGCGGACATGTCTCAGGCCGGATATGCCGGCATAGAGACGGGGGTGAAGACCCCGACGGTTCCGACGGCCAAGAAGATCGCCACAGTCCTGGGCTTCGAATGGACCAGGTTCTTTGAAGAGTCTGAATCTGAGAACAGCGCATGAGAGGAGGCCTTGGTATGTTTGGACAAGGGTATTCTGTCAAGGCCAACAAGTCAAAGCTCTACGAGTTGGTAAAGCGACACTTTGAGATCCCAGTTGAATGCGGAACGACCACGTTCTTCGCGACGTCGTGTGGCTACAATCTGAGATTTCTCTTTGAGGGGTGTCTGTA
>CANPXK010000138.1 GCA_947585965.1 uncultured Clostridia bacterium | reverse complement strand
GTTAGCTCGTTGATACTGTATGGGTTACCATACTTGAGCGAGAAGCCCCCACCTCTATAGGTGGGGGAGTATGTCACCACCACCTATATCGAAATACCCAAGAAGAGGGGAAAGAGCGAACTCGCCGCGCGGCGGTCGCTCTTTGCTTTGTTGTGGCGACGGACATGGTGCGGATGTGCCCGACCTCAGACGGATGATGGACAACATCAAGCCGGACAAGGAAAAATCCACAGAGAAGATTGACGGCGCGGCCGCCGCCATCATGGTGCTCGACCGAGCGATTCGCTGCGGCAACGATACCTCCGCTTCGGTTTATGACAGCGAGGCATTTTGTTTATCTAAACGAGAGAATATTTCCCCTTAAATACGGAATAATATTAAGGGCATTTTCACGTAAGGGATTGGATTTTCCCTTAATACATGATATAATTTAAGGGAAATATGCGGAGGTGGAACAAATGAGAGCTTTTAACTACTCGGCAATAAAAAACCAAAAGTGGGATTCGGAAATCCTCGGTCTGATTGCCGCAATCTATAAGGAAGCCGGAAAACAGGAACTGTATCTGAAGCAGCGCCCGAAAGAACTGGAAAAGCTGGTCGAGATTGCAAAGGTACAAAGTACGGAAGCCTCTAATGCCATTGAAGGAATTGTTACGACCAATACGCGCATACGACAGTTGGTTGAAGAAAAAACAACGCCAAAAAATCGTGACGAACAGGAAATTGCCGGATACCGGGATGTGCTGGGTCTGATCCATGAAAGTTTTGATGTGATTCCAATCACGCAGAATTATATCCTTCAACTTCATAAAATCCTGTACAGCTACATGAACAACCCGATGGCAGGCAAAACGAAAAACGTGCAAAATTATATTAGTGCAACTCATCCGGACGGTCATGTGGAAATTCTGTTTACGCCACTGCCGCCATATGAGACGCCGGAGGCGCTGGACAGAATCTGCGAGGAGTATAACCGTGTGATTGGCAATATGGAAGTTGAACCGCTCATCGCGATTCCTGTTTTTATTCACGACTTTCTTTGCATTCACCCCTTTGGCGACGGGAACGGCAGAATGAGTCGGCTGCTGACAACTCTGCTTTTATACAGAAGCGGCTTCTATGTCGGAAAATATATTTCGCTCGAAGCAAAGATTGCAAAGAATAAAGACTTATATTATGATGCACTTGGTCAAGCACAAATTGGCTGGCACGATGGCAAGGAGGATGCGGTTTCATTTATCAAGTATCTGCTTGGAACGCTCCTTGCTGCCTATAAGGATTTTGAGGATCGATTTGCCTTGGTAGAGACAAAACTTTCCGCGCTCGAAACGGTAAGGCGTGCTGCCATGGACAAGGTTGGTCGTTTTACAAAACAAGACATCCGGGAGCTGTGCCCATCTTTCAGCGTTAGTTCCATAGAGGGTGCACTACGAAAACTTGTGGCTTCCGGCGAACTGAAGCGAGAAGGGTCAGGGAAGAATACTTGCTATTATAGAGTAAACTAATTCCCACAGTTATTCCTGTATTCTCTTAAAATTGAATGAAAATTAAGGGAATGGACATACTACTAAGGTTAAGCATCTGTCAGAATGATAGGTGCTTTTCTTTTGCCATTTTTTGAAAGGACGGTGATTTACTATGGGATTCTTCATCGGCATTTTCCGGTCGAGTACGGCGGCGACCTCTACCTCGTCAACGACAATATTCTCCCGCTCGACAGTGCCAGGACTTTTGCAAATATTGTAACTGATTCTGAACAGAAGTAGGAAACCGCAATTGAATAAGTTTGGGAACTTTGCCGAGAACAGCGACGGCACCCGCACTCTTTCTCTGTGAGGCTCTATCAGTTTGCCTGAAATGGGCAGTAACCTGGTGGTGAAAGTCCGCTACACGCTTGGCAGTAGAAAGTGTTAGTCAAAGGCAAGGGTGTCCCACTTTTTTTATTTTCCGCTATCCGTTGAATTTCAATAGACTTTATGGTATCATTGAAATAGGTTAGAAGAAGGGAGTTGACTTTATGGGCATATATCTTAATCCGAAAAACAAGTTATTTGCCGTGTCGATCAGTTCAGATATATATGTTGATAAAACTGAATTGATTGCATATACCAATAAATTCATAGGAAAAGAACGACCGCTGATTGGGTCAAGCCGTCCAAGAAGATTCGGAAAAACAATGGCTGCAAAGATGCTTGCCGCATATTACAGCAAAGGCTGCGATTCGGAAGAATTGTTTTCCGGATTGAAAATTTCCAAATGTTCATCATTCAAAAAGTACTTGAATAAATTTGATGTTATCTTTATGGATATGCGTTGGATGTACGGTAACGCTCTTGAGGAACTGGCACAAAAAAGGATAAACGGTATTGTGCCGTATATACAGGAACAGATTATTGCCGAACTAAGAGAAGAATATTCTGATTTTGTCCCCGAAGATGCTATATCACTGCCTACTGTTCTCTCAAATATCAATAACAGAACAGACAAACAATTCGTAATAATAATTGACGAGTGGGATTGTATTTTTCGTGAGGATAAAAACAACAAGACATTACAAGAGGAATATGTAAATCTTTTGAGGGGACTTTTTAAAGGAGTACCTGCCGAGGGATTTACTGCTCTTGCTTATATTACAGGCATACTTCCGATTAAAAAATACGGAACAGAATCTGCCCTGAATAATTTTCGTGAGTTCACAATGCTTAATCCGATGGGCATGGCAGAATATATCGGTTTTACTGAAAGCGAAGTCAGTAAACTGTGTGAGGAATATGATGTATCATTTGATGATATGAAACGGTGGTATGACGGATATTCTTTCAAGAAAGAAAAACATATCTATTGTCCAAATTCTGTAGTAGAAGCCATTTTGAATGGAGAATTTAATAATTACTGGACAAAAACAGGAACATATGAAATTTTGAAATCATACATTGCAATGGATTTTAAAGGTTTGAAACAAAAGATTGTTGAAATGCTTGCAGGAAACAGATGTAAAATCAACACAAACAGGTTTCAAAATGATATGACAACATTTACGGATGCAGACGATGTGTTAACACTGTTGATACATCTCGGCTATTTAGCTTATGACAGCGAAAAGGGAGAATCGTACATTCCAAACAGTGAGCTTCGCTCCGAAATGATAAATGCCGTGTCCGGTGATGGCTGGGACGAAGTTTACAAAGCCATCACGGATTCCGAAAAGCTGCTGAAAGCAACATGGGCAATGGAAGAAGACAAGGTTGCCAAAATGATACACGATGTTCATACAGCCAATTCATCGAGCCTTGTCTATAACAACGAAGTTTCCCTTTCGAGTATCATCATGCTTGCCTACTACAGTGCTGCCAAGGATTATACGGTCATCAGGGAACTGCCCACAGGCGAGGGCTTTGCGGATATGGTGTTTATCCCGAAAAGGTCAGCCAATGTTCCTGCTATGATTATCGAGTTAAAGTGGGATAAGAGTGCTGAAGGAGCGATAAGTCAAATCAAAGACAAAGGATATGTTGATACATTGAAAGAGTATAAAGGCAATCTTCTGCTGGTAGGTATCAGCTACGATAAAAAGACAAGAGTACATCAATGTAAGATTGAAAAGTACGAAATGAAATAACACACAAGACCCGCCTATCATCACTCCGAACTAGTGGTAAAAGATAAGCGGGTCGATATTTTTCTGTGAACAGGCAAAACAACAATATGAAATGACAGACTTTTTGCCCCTTTGAGCCATATGGAGACGGTGGTATTGATGTCACGGATAAAAGATTGACCACCGAAAAAGTGCCGTATTTACGGGCTTTTCGGGCATTTAAATGGTAATGCTGATGAGTTGAATTAACTGCAAAAATCGCTCTGTCAGAATATATCAAGGGAATTGGTTGGAGGGTCGAGTAGGTTGTTTAGATATTATAGGATTGAGTTGCCGATTTATAAGTTTTTGTTGTAGGGTTGAGTTAATGACTTGGATAACAGAGATTTAAGGCTGTGATATAGACGTTGGAGGAATTGTTGTATGGCGAAAATAGTTTGGGAAGGAAACAGAAAGGAATTTGGTACATCACACCGGAGTCCGCCGGTTCCACAAAATGCAATTAAAATTCGTGAAGGAGATGGTTTTATTAAAAGAGCCATTCCTTTTGGCATATTACCGATGGTGATTTGCATGGTGGCAGTAGTCATGAAAGCTTATCTTAATAAGGAACCTCCTGTCTCTCCCGTATATCTCATTCCGGCGATTGCGATTGGATTTATCATTGCTCTTCCGTTACATGAGTTTGTCCACGCTGTTTGCTATCCAAAAGAGGCTACTGTCCGGGTTGGGTTATGTATTCGTAAAATGGCGGCATATGCTATTTCGTATTATCCTCTTACTAAAAGCCGTTTTATCGTTATGTCAATTGCACCTGCCGTATTGGGGATTATCCCATTGATAGGATTTTTCTTTATTCCAATAACGATGAAACCATTGCTCACGATATGTATGGTATCTGCATTTATGGGGCTTATATCACCGGCACCTGATTATATGGATATAGCAAGTGTGCTGAGGAAGGCTCCGCCACATGCTTTGATATGTGATTCTCAGGATGGTTTATACGCTTATGTTGAATGAATTCAAATATCAAGTCTCCCACACTGCCAGCGGGGTGCCCCCGTTGTCATGTTCTCGGCGGCGTGCCGCCGCTGTCGGGATCGCGTTTTCGCTCACTTGCGTTCGCTTTGATTGTTATGGACGGGTAGTCTGTTTCCGCGATAGGTAGTTTACCTGTCGGTGTGGGGCTGAAAGTGTCGAGAGCGGCTCCCCGGAGCCGCTCCGCAAGCGGGGGAGCCCCCGCAGGCAAGTCGCGCTTTGCTCACTGCGTTCGCTTTTTTTATGTAGGTAAGTATGTTTCCGCGATAGGTAGTTTACCTGTCGGTGTGGGGCTGAAAGTGTCGAGAGCGGCTCCCCGGAGCCGCTCCGCAAGCGGGGGAGCCCCCGCAGGCAAGTCGCGCTTTGCTCACTGCGTTCGCTTTTTTTATGTAGGTAAGTATGTTTCCGCGATAGGTAGTTTACCTGTCGGTGTGGGGCTGAAAGTGTCGAGAGCGGCTCCCCGGAGCCGCTCCGCAAGCGGGGAGCCCCCGCAGGCAAGTCGCGCTTTGCTCACTGCGTTCGCTTTTTTGTGTAGGTAAGTCCGTTTCTGTGATAGGTAGTTTACCTGTCGGTGTGAGGTTGAAAATATCGAGAGCAGCTCCCCGGAGCCGCTCCGCAAGCGGGGGAGCCCCCGCAGGCAAGTCGCGCTTTGCTCACTGCGTTCGCTTTTTTGTGTAGGTAAGTCCGTTTCTGTGATAG
>CANPXK010000137.1 GCA_947585965.1 uncultured Clostridia bacterium | reverse complement strand
AACGTCCCGACAAATTAAAATTGTTCTTTCTATAACGTCCAATCCTGTACATCAATTCCCAAAAATTTTTTATCTCTGAATCCAATACAGATTCCTAGCTCCGGGTCACATTTACAATCACCAAAGAATGATATTTCAGGATAAACATAGCCGCCCGTTGATTGGGTAATTTTACTGATATTGATGGCGATGGCAAAAATATTAATTTCATTTTCTACGTCTGATTCTTCAATAGGTTCATCGCCCATTGTGTCATATTGTTCATTGCAGTATTCCGCAATCTCTTGTATGTAATCTTCGATTTTTACATTCTCAATGAACCAATTCAGGCAAGCAATTTCTTCCTCGGACAGGGCAAATCCGGCAGGCTTATAGTTTCCGCTGTCATCAAATTGATTATCCCCCGTGGAAAAAACCTCAACATCCTTTTCCTTACCAAATAAATGGATGGTAATATGTTCCCCGTTGTTCAACTTTTTGATTGATTTCATATATTTTGTTCCTCCGCAATTTGAGATCTGACGGGAAGTCACCTACCCGACATCCGGTATTATACCACTCAAATGTTAAGAAGTCAACCCCCATCAAGTGAGATTCAGGGCAACAGCTCAATCTCGGTTAAAAGTCGGTATTCACCTTTTTCTATTCTGCTGTATCATTTATCAAATTGGGTTATTGCCTGTATATCTTTTTATAAAGTTTTAAAGTAATCTTTAGTATCTTGAAACAGTGCCTGCCGATTCTGCTTTAACTCAATTGTGTAACCGGCACCCTTTTCTGTTATCTTTTTTACCATTTTTTGTCAGTTCACCGCATCGGCCGTCACAATACATCCTTCAACATCAATAAGTTCCAACAATTCCGGTACTGCAGTGATTTCGTCTGATTTTTCTCCGACGGTTATCTCACCCGGTGTCAGCGGTGTTTCTGCAACAAAAGCACTTATAACATGATAGACTCTATGCTTTTCGTTTCAACTTCCGCTTATTGTTTCTCTTCTTCATTCCGGCAGAACAATGAAATAGTTATATACTACTTAGAGTATATTCAGAAATTAATAAACATAGGAGAAGATATCAACATGAACTACAAGGGACATTATCAAACCGCCAAAGCCACATTAACCGGTCATTTTTTCTTCTGTTAGTAAAACTATTGGCATATTTGTCGGAATATAATATCATAGCATCGTTACTGTTCTCCAATCCGGTAACAGAGAGGAGGGGTGTTCAATGGATTTTATCTCGTTTTTGGTCTTGGTTATGGCAAGTCCGGTTGCTAATCTGATTTGCAAATGGTTCGACAACGACAAGAAACAGTAACGAGCCTGCGGTTTATGTCAGCAGTCCCCTTGTAGAGAAGTGAACAAACCCCCGTCAAAGTCCGGTACACTCTGACGGGGGTTGTTTTTGTGGTCTAATAGACCCTTCATTTCGTTACAGGTCTATTGTAGCATATGCAAAACGAAAATGCAATATTCATGGATAAAAAATTGATTGACATCATATAATAAATTTTGTATAATTAAATCAAATAACTTTGGGAATGAGTTTTTGTGGGATTTTTTGATTCATTATTAAAATCTGCCGCACGAAAAGCCGTAGACGGTGTGGTTGACGGTGCAGTGGGCAAAATATTCGGAAATAATAATCAATCCGAACCAACGCAGCAGCCTCAGCAGACTGTTCAGCCTTTGGAGATACGCAGACCGGATTTATCTGGTACGGAGGCTGTATACAGTTGTTTTGTATCGGGTACGGGTGTTGAAGACTATGAAATGGAAACCGGTAAGCCTGAGTGGGCATATGTTTTTGAAAAAAGCCCCTATCTTGTTGAATACAGCAGCGGCGCACTGGAGGTAGATTGTTTATTTTATTGTGCCGATACGCGGGATGAGGTCTATGATACTGACGGTGTGGGTTACCCATACATATCGCTGCAAATAGATGACACAGACCGGCTTGTCGCCGCCAAGAGAACCTCTTCACTTGTCAGAACACCGGTGATAAATAACCCGAGAATTTTTGAAAAGGTAGAATTCGACTATGACTACAAAAACAGTCATACGGGTAAGATCGAAAAAGACCACTATGTAGTATACCGATATTATCCGCTTATCGGAAACAGAAACGAAGATACTATAAAAAGTTTTTTGCTTGTAATTCCAAGTGACTGCAGCACCGACCTGAGAATTAAAACAATAAAATCATTTGAATTGCTTGCAGCTACTATGAAGATTGAATTCAGAGTGGTGCCGTAAGCTGTACATCATAACAACCGTTTTAAGGCTGTCATAATGACTTTGTTCGCTATGACGGCTTTAATTCTGCCCTGATATGAAAAATGACTGTACCTCTTCCTCAAAAGAAATACAGTCATCTTAAAACATGACCCGGACGGGAATCGAACCCGTGTTACCGCCGTGAAAGGGCGGTGTCTTAGCCGCTTGACCACCGGGCCGGATAAATAGCGGTAGTGGGACTTGAACCTACGACACTCCGGGTATGAACCGAATGCTCTAGCCAGCTGAGCTATACCGCCAAATTTTACCGCTGTGATAATCAGCTTTTTAATTATAATACAGATAAATAAATTTGTCAAGTAAAAAATCAGATATCACAAAAAATATTTATACATATTGTATTTTTTAATTAAAATATACTTATAGAATAGATTATATTTCAACAAAAACTTTTTTACATTTTGTAATATCGGCTCATTTTTTATTCTTAATGGGAATTCAACATTTTCAACATCCGAATGTTGAAAATGTTAAAAACTTATCCACCTTACTGTTGAAACATCATATATTGTAAAAATCAAAAAAACAGTCGGTTTATACACAATATATAGAGTTTTTAAAAAAGTCAAGGCATATTTTTCGGTAATATACTCCTTAAAAAATACAATCGGTAAAACTTTTTTAACACTTTCAACTTTTTGATGTTGAAAACTTCGTGTTTTTAACAATTACTATCTGTAAAATATTCCTCTCTCAAGATAGAAAGTCTATCCAAATCATAATATACCCCATCTTTAAGGAGTTCATTCCTGAGCGTACCCTCATATTTCATACCTGATTTTTCCATAACTCGTCTTGAAGCCGGGTTGATACTCATGCATATCCCCGTAACCTTTTTGAAATTCATAAATTCAAAGGCAAGGCGGAGCATTTCTTTTACTGCTTCGGTTGTAAATCCCATGTTTCTGAAATCCTTATCAATGTAATAAGAAATATCCGCGTGTTTATGTGCAAGACAAATATTAATAAGTCCGACATTGCCGAGATATCGACCGTTTGACTTAAGAAACATACCGAATTCAAAGGCACGCATACTGTTCAGATTCTCCCTTATAATCCGGAAATATCTTTTACCATATTTTTTTGTATATTCCTTTGGTATACCATAGGTTGTTTTATATATTTCAGGCTGACTTGTGACAGCTATGTAATCGTCAAGGTCAGATCTCCTGTATTCTCTTATTATAAGTCTTTCCGTTGTAAATTCAAATTTACTCATAATACTCCACATCAGTTCATTAAGAATTAACACGACCGAACATCATAAAAACGAAAACGGACAATGATGATAAACCACCACTGTCCATTCATAACTACTTTATCAAAACAAATTGAACTGTACACGACTGTTAGTCCGCCCATATTATCCGTTGTAAGAATAGTTCGGAGCTTCCTTTGTTATCTGTATGTCGTGGGGATGACTTTCCCTCAGACCGGCACCGGTAATCCTTACAAATCTTGCCTTGTCATGCAATTCCTGTATATTCGCACAGCCGGTATAACCCATGCCTGCACGTAAACCGCCCATAAGCTGATATATTGTGTCTGAAAGCGGTCCCTTATACGGTACACGTCCCTCAACACCTTCCGGAACAAGCTTTTTATTGCCCGACTGGAAATAGCGGTCGGCACTACCCTTATCCATAGCACCAAGACTTCCCATTCCACGATATACTTTAAACTGTCTGCCCTGATATATCTCACTTTCTCCGGGAGATTCCTCACAGCCTGCAACAAGTGAGCCTATCATGACAACACTGCTTCCTGCGGCAAGTGCTTTGACAATATCGCCCGAATACTTTATTCCGCCATCGGCTATAACAGGTATTCCGTGCTTTGAAGCCTCATAGGCGGCATCATATATAGCTGTGATCTGCGGAACACCTATACCTGCAACAATACGGGTCGTACATATGGAGCCGGGACCTATACCAACCTTGACACAATCCGCACCTGCATCTATAAGAGCCTTTGCAGCTTCCGCCGTAGCAATATTTCCTGCAATTAACTGAACATTCGGAAACGCCTTCTTAACCTTTGCAACCGAATTTATTATATTGTTATTATGACCGTGTGCGGAATCCAGTACAAGCACATCAACCTGAGCCTTGACAAGTTCCTCCACTCTTTCAAGAACATCCGGAGTCCCGCCAATGGCCGCACCGCAAAGAAGTCTGCCGTTTTCATCTCTTGCACTGTTGGGATACTGAACGGATTTTTCTATATCCTTTATAGTTATAAGACCCTTTAGTATACCGTTTTCGTCAACAAGGGGCAGCTTTTCGATTTTATGTTTCTTGAGAATAGCCTGTGCTTCCTCAAGGGTGGTGCCTACCGGAGCAGTTACAAGATTTTCTTTTGTCATGACATCGGAAATACGCTGGCTGTAATCCGATTCATTCATAAAGCGGAGATCGCGGTTTGTTATTATGCCTACAAGCTTTCCGTCCTCACAAATCGGTACTCCCGATATCTTATATTTTGACATAAGCTTATTTGCGTCATCTACATATCGGTTGGGAGAAAGTGAAAACGGATTCACTATTACTCCGTTTTCTGATCTTTTTACTCTGTCGACAGCGTCTGCCTGCTGTTCTATTGACATATTTTTATGTATAATTCCGATACCGCCCTCTCTTGCTATTGCTATCGCCATTCTTGTTTCCGTAACGGTATCCATCGCCGCCGTCATTAGCGGAGTGTTGAGCTTTATTTTCTTTGTAAGATTCGTGCTGATATCCACATCCTTGGGCTGAACATCGGATTCACCCGGAATAAGCAGCACATCGTCGAAAGTAAGACCTTCTTTTCCGAATTTCTGATTGTACTCTGCACTCAACATTCTTAATTCCTCCCCATATTATTTTGTTTGTATAATTCTATATTATACTATATTATGGGCAACTTATCATTCCTATACAGAATATTAATTCTTTATTTTCCTGTATTTTTCATGTTTTTACAATATAAAAATTAAGGGAGGGACTGTCTTGGTTTTTTAGGAAAACCTGCTGCGATAACCTCATTCTATAAATATAAAATCTAATGACTTGAAAACCCGGGTTTTTGACAGTAAAAACTGAAAAAAACGGCTGAAAGGTGCATGGTACCTAAATTTTTTGTCAAATTTCAAAAAAGTACTTGCGGTATGTGGCGGTATGTGATATAATAGTAGAGGGTGTGACAAGATGC
>CANPXK010000136.1 GCA_947585965.1 uncultured Clostridia bacterium | reverse complement strand
CGGCAGCCGTGCCACGGGTTCCATATATCATGCACAATTTATCATCCCGATTTCTTTTTATTCTGCAAGCTGTAATTCGAGTATAATAAAATTACCCTCGGATGTCAATAAAAAATATGTGTAATAAAATATAAGAGATACCGCCGTAGGTATAGCAGTGTCCGGGAAGTCGTATAATTCTGTACTCCCTGTCATTTACCTTACAATCTCCATAGCCTACCCCCGATATATGATCATACCGTTTTTCTTTAAAACATTATCAGCGTAATTTTTTGAATATATTATTTCACCCGATACCGATAAACGGGCATCATCTCCGGCATTAAGAGCAATATGCAACGGAATATCAGACTTATCGGATAATTTACAGTATGTGACAAGCCGCGGATATTCCTTAGTATGTTCCCATACAATATTACTGCTTTTGAATTGATTATACTGCCTCCGTAGATTAATAATTGTCCTGACTTCATTCATTATTAACTCATATTTTCCTATATCAATATCATTCCACGGCATAGGTCTGCGGTTATACGGGTCACATCTCCCCGGCATGGCAATTTCCGTGCCGTAATATATACATGGTGAGCCCGGCATAGTCATAAGAAAAATAAGCTTCTGTAATAAAACATCGGTATTTTCACAGCACTCTATTACCCTGCCTGTGTCGTGATTATCAAGAAAATTGAATAATACGGAATTTGTCTGCTCTGCATAAAGTGACATGGAATAATTTACCGCATACATAAGCTGTTCTGCAGTCATTGACTTATAATTCCAAAATTCAGTAATGTTATAGAAAAGCGGATAATTCATAACCGAATCATATTCATCACCTATAAGCCACTGAATTGAATCAATCCATATTTCTCCCAACAGAAATATATCGGGTTTTAGCTTCTTAAGCTCTGAATGAAGCTTTTTTATAAAATAGTGGGAAATCTCATCGCCTACATCAAATCTTATTCCGTCAATACCGTAATCCCTGACCCAGTGCATACAAAGTCCTGTTAAATAATCTATAACCTCATCATTATTTGTATTCAGCTTAGGCATACCTGCTTCAAAGGCAAAGGAATAATATCTTCCGTCCCTTGTTTTGTAATCTTTTTTAATAAAATCACTCTGATTTATAAAGAACCAATCATAATACGGAGACTTCTCCCCTTTTTCAATAACATCCCTCCATGCAAAAAATTCTTTTCCGCAATGATTAAATACGGCATCAAGCATTATCTTTATACCCTTTTTATGTGCAGCTGCCACAAGACTCCTTATATCTTCCTCAGTGCCAAACTCAGGGTCTATCATTTCATAATCATATGTATTATACTTATGGTTTGAGCCGGATTTAAATATCGGCGTCATATAAATTCCGTTACAGCCAAGATTTTTAATATAATCGAGCCTTTCCTCTATACCCTTGATATTTCCGCCGTAAAAATCACGGTAGGTAATATTAGCCGTGTCATCCCACGCCTTGAATTTCCCATTGTCCACGAAATTTTTACCCCTGTTAAAGCGGTCAGGAAAAATCTGGTACCAGACAATATCCTTAACCCAATCAGGCGGACTTATAATATCCTTCGTATTAAGCCACGAAAATTTAAAATAATGACCTGTCTGTCTGCCGATTTTATCATCAGCTGCGGAAATTATCTTATTTTCGTATAAATAAGCTGTTTCTCTACCGCATTGAAGCTCAAAATAATATTGAAGTCTTTTGAATTTCGGTGTCAATTTTATGCTCCATACAAAACTATGTTCAAGCTCCAGACGTGAGGTTATTTTCTCCCTTTTTCCCTTCCACGGATTTATTGCCGATATACCTCTTATGTATGGATCCTCGTGTATAATATAAACAGCGGTTATATCCTTTCCGGTATGTATATTTATAACAATCTCATTATCGCTAAGTGCATAGCAGTCATTAAAAGCTGCCCTATGTTTTATT
Organism: uncultured Clostridia bacterium; assembly: GCA_947585965.1. Lineage (GTDB taxonomy): Bacteria > Bacillota > Clostridia > Oscillospirales > Acutalibacteraceae > UBA1213. The sequence goes on along the minus strand of CANPXK010000136.1, from coordinate 3,654 downwards.
GCTGAAAGATTCATAATAATCACCCACTTGCATTATACAACTTCAGAATATATATTACTTGCAGGATTATATCTGATTTTTTGCACAAAACTGCCCTTTCCATATTGATTACAATGTATAGTATCCATTGACCTCTTCCTGCTTCTTTTATCAAGCATATTGATATATTCAGAATCGGAAAGAATTTCACACTTGCAAACATCACCTTTTCGGGTGATTATCTCAGGTATTCTATCACGAACCAATTTATTATATTTTCTTACCAACTTGTTTTCCCCCTCCTTTAAACATATCATATAAAACCATTCTGTTCCATTTATCATTACATCATAAAATTTTTCAGTTAATGCCCCGAGGAGTTTCTGTCAGATTACCGAGATACACACCCACGTCATCGCATTGCATAATTCCGCTCATAATACAAACACCGCCGACACCCGAATATCTCACTAAATCTATATTTTCTTCATTGATACCGCCGATACCGTATACGGGAACAATAATTTGACAAGTAAATACGTACTGTATAGGGAGAGCCTTTTTAAAGACTCTCCGAAATTTTTTATATTGACAAAAATGTATTTATAGATTATAATAAAACAAACGTTTTAAAACATATGTTTTATTAAATGAAAGGAGTTATTATGCCACCTGAGTCTAAATTTTCAAAGGAAGAAATAATCAATGCAGGACTTGAAATACTGAGAGAAAAGGATCTCTCCGCTGTGACTGCCCGTGAAATCGGGAAACGGCTCGGCAGCTCGGCACGTCCCATATTTACGGTTTTCAAGAGCATGAATGAGGTGATATGCGGAATAAAAAACAAGGCAGGAGAAATATATACAGAATATGTAAAAAGAGGACTTGAGCATGATAAAGCATTCAGGGGTGTAGGTCAGGCATATATAGAATTTGCCGCAAAAGAGCCTAAACTGTTTCAGATTCTTTTCATGAGAGAGCTTCCGGATGATATCGGTCTGAATAAGATACTGCCTGAAATTGACAGTAATTATGAGATGATTCTGAAATCCGTTACGGATAACTATCCTGTATCAAGGGATGACGCAATAATGCTATATCGTCACCTATGGGTTTATTCACACGGTATAGCCACACTTTCGGCAACAGGTATGTGCAGGTTCACCGGTGAAGAAATAAGCGATATGCTCACCGAGGTCTTTGTATCATTACTCAAAAATAGATTGACAGGAGGAAATAAATGATTACTGTAAAAAATCTGACAAAATACTACGGCACGGGTGATAATAAATTCAAGGCACTTGACGGTGTTTCAGTTAATATAAATGAAGGTGATTTTGTTGTAATTCTCGGTGCTTCGGGTTCGGGAAAATCCACCTTTCTGAATGTAATTTCGGGTCTTGAAAGGCCGGATGGCGGAAATATAGACTATGACGGTAAAAAGCTTGAAAACATGAACGAAAGAGAGCTTACGGAGTTCAGAAAAAATAATACGGCGTTTATATTTCAGCAGTATTATCTTCTCCCCCATCTTAATGTTGATAAAAACGTAAAAATGGGTGCTGCTCTTGATAAAAATAAGGATTATAAAAAGTATATTGAGGCTGTCGGACTTGGCGACAAGATTAAAAAATTCCCGAGTGAGCTGAGCGGCGGCGAACAGCAGAGAGTTTCAATAGCGAGGGCACTTGCTAAAAATCCAAAGGTACTTTTCCTTGACGAGCCTACAGGTGCTCTGGATGAAAAAACGGGCAGACAGATACTTGATTATATTATAAAGCTTCATAAAGAACAAGGCTTTACAATGATTATGGTAACACATAATCAGAATATAGCGGAAACAGCAAATAAGATAATAAAAATGAACAGCGGAAAAATTACCGAAATGCACGAAAACAAAAATATAAAATCCGCATATGAGATCGGTTGGTGATATTATGGTTGTAGGTTTAAAAGACGGATTCAAGATGTTCGGAATATCAATAATGACCTGCTGTGCGGTAACGGTATGCAATATGTTTATGAATTATTATCTTGACCTTACAGCAGTAGAAAATCTTGTAACGGGTGAATATGCAAGGGCATTTTATGATGCTCAGCTTATGAACTCGAAAGTAGTATGCTCTGTCAGCGGAGGCTGTCTGCTCGCAACTACCGTAATCATGCTTTTCTTTTATATCGGGCATTATATAAACAGCCACGGTATGGAAATAGGAATACTTAAAGCTTTGGGATATTCTGATATAAAAATCGCAAAAGGCTTTTCGGTTTTCGGTGCAAGCGTATTTTCGGGCTGTATTGTGGGATATCTTCTTTCATTCTCTCTTATGCCGAAATTTTATGAGCTTCAGAATGAAGAAGGGCTGCTCCCCGATATATCGCCAAACTTTCATCTGCCTTTATTTCTTTGGACGGTAATAGCACCTGCCGGTTTTTTTGCACTTATTGCGGTAGGTCACAGTCTTATAAAGCTTAAACAGCCGTGTGTTAATCTTTTAAAGGGTATAGCAAGAACTAAAGGCAAAAACAGAAATGTTAAGGACAAAAAGAACTTTATTTCGGATATGAGAAGCTCTGTACTCAGAAGCAGAAAGACGCTTGTTTTCTTTATAGCCTTTTCATCGTTCTGTTTTGGTACAATGATACAGATGTCGTCAAGTATGAGGGAACTTTCAAGCGATATGATGGGAATTATGATATTTATTATCGGCATTGCGCTTGCCTTTACTACTTTGTATATAGCACTTACGGCCGTAATAAAATCAAACCTTAAGAATATAACCATGATGAGGATATTCGGTTATAGTGCAGGCGAATGTAAACGCTCGGTGCTTGACGGATACAGACCGGCGGCATATATCGGCTTCCTTATCGGCTCTGTTTATCAGTATATCCTGCTGAAAATTATGGTAGAAATAGTATTTTCCGAAATTGAGGGAATACCTGCGGAGTTTAATTTTGACTTTCCGGTATTTTTTATTGTACTTTTATCATTCATTATAATTTACGAGGGCATTATGCTTATTTACGGCTCGGGGATGAGAAAAATCCCTCTTAAGCAGATTATGTCGGAATAAGGTACACAGTAACTTGCAAAAACTTATTTTAAAAAATTCGTTGCGGATATTTGTTGATTATCAACAATATCTGCAACGAAAATTTTATGTGCTATATCTATACATTCAGACGATTACAGGATAAAACCCAGGTTCTCACTCCGATTATTACAATTCACTCTCAATAACCTCAAGAAGCAGAATTTTATTATCAAAACTGCCCCTTTTTTCTTTCTTTTCTTTACGTATTTTTTCAAGCTCCCCTATTGAATATCCCCTGGATTTTACAATGGAATATATAACTTCAAGAATATCCGCAAGCTCCCCAATACTTTTATCCGTATAATATTCATCGACTTCCTCTTGCAGCTTTTTATCAAGCATATAGATATATTCATCAGTAGATTTTACAGTTAATGCTCCGGGAAGTTGTTGTCAGATTACCGAGATACGCACCTACATCATCGCATTGCATAATACCGCTCATGATACAAACACCGCAGACACCCGTATTTCTCACTAAATCTATATTTTCTTCATTGATACCGCCGATACCGTATACGGGAACAGAAACAGCATTACAGATTTTGCGGATAAATTCAAGCCCCCTGCCCGGTAG
>CANPXK010000135.1 GCA_947585965.1 uncultured Clostridia bacterium | reverse complement strand
TCGCTTTTGAGTTCGTCGGTAACTACGTCTCGGTGGACTTTCACCACAGAGCATTGGTATGCCCGTCATACTAAAAACAGCGACAGCCAAAACGACTGTCGCTGTTTTAGTGTATCAATTGATGTTAAATCAGCTACCGGAACGCTCCTTAAGCTCCTCATATCTCTCAACTGACTTCTCCTCTGCCTTCTTAAAGAGTTCTTCCGCTCTTTCGGGGAAGGAACGTGTGAGTGCACTATAACGTGCCTCGCCGAGAATAAAGTCACGATAGCTCTCCTTCGGAGGCTTGCTGTCAAGCGTAAACGGATTCTTGCCCTCAGCCTTGAGAAGCGGATTGTATCTGAACATATTCCAGTAACCGCAGTCAACAGCCTTCTTCATCTCAGCCTGACAATTCTTCATGCCGCCCTTGATTGAGTGCATCTCACAGGGTGCATAACCGATGATGAGTGACGGTCCCGGATAAGCCTCAGCCTCTCTGATAGCCTTGAGTGTCTGGTTCTGGTCTGCACCCATAGCGATCTGTGCAACATATACATAACCGTAGCTCATAGCGATATCTGCAAGTGACTTCTTAGCTATAGCCTTACCGGCTGCGGCAAACTGTGCAACCTGACCGATCTGTGAAGCCTTTGATGCCTGTCCGCCTGTGTTGGAGTAAACCTCTGTATCAAATACCATGATGTTTACATCCTCGCCTGCTGCAAGAACATGATCAAGACCGCCGAAGCCGATATCATATGCCCAACCGTCGCCGCCGAATATCCATATGGACTTCTTAGCGAGGAATTCCTTATTTTCAAGAACATCCTTTCTTGTCGGACAATCACAGTCAAGCTTTTCAAGCTCTTCTACAACCGCTTTTGCAGCAGCACCGTTCTTCTCACCGTTATCCTTTGTAGCAAGAAACTCTGCAATGGCAGCCTTTACAGACTCGGGAGCCTTATCTTTGGCAGCAATCTGCTCAAGATCAGCTATAAGTCTGTCACGGATAGCCTTCTGTCCAAGATACATACCGTAGCCGTGCTCTGCATTATCCTCAAAGAGTGAGTTCGCCCATGCAGGACCGTGACCCTCGGCAGTAACCGTGTACGGTGACGTAGCAGCAGGACCGCCCCAGATTGAAGAACATCCTGTAGCATTGGAGATATACATTCTGTCACCGAAAAGCTGTGTAACAAGACGTGCATAAGAAGTTTCTGCACAGCCTGCGCATGAGCCTGAGAACTCAAGGAGCGGCTTCTTGTACTGGCTGCCGATAACCGTAGCCGTATTTGTGGTTTCGGGTTTCTCTGTTACATTAGCAACGCAGTAATCAAATACTTCCTGCTGTGCGTCCTGAGTCTCACGCGGAACCATCTTAAGTGATTTTGTCGGGCAAACGCCTACGCAAACGGAGCAGCCCATACAATCCATCGGAGAAATTGCCAGCGTATATTTGTACTCTGTCTTAACAACAGGCTTCGGAGCAATCTTTGTTGCCTCGGGAGCTGCTGCTGCCTCTTCCTCCGTCATAGCGAACGGACGGATTGTAGCATGAGGACATACGAACGAACATTTATTACACTTAGCACAGGTTGCCTCATTCCACTCGGGAACCATAACGGCAACTCCACGCTTCTCATAAGCGGATGCGCCAAGCTCGAAAGTACCGTCTGTATGCTCAACAAATGCGGATACAGGCAGACTGTCGCCGTCCATCTTGTCAACAGGCTCAAGAATGTTCTGAACCATCTTTACTGTCTTTTCAGCACCCTCAAGTTTTGTTTCCGTCTTTTCATCCGTTGCTGTTGCCCAATCTGCCGGAACATCAATCTTGACAAATGCATTGACACCGGCATCAATAGCCTTATGGTTCATGTCAACGATTTCCTGACCTTTCTTGAGGTAGGACTTTGTAGCAGCGTCCTTCATGTGCTGTACTGCCTCGTCAATAGGCATAACCTGTGCAAGAGCAAAGAATGCAGCTTGAAGAATTGTATTTGTACGCTTGCCCATACCGATCTGCTCTGCAAGGTCAATAGCGTTTACTGTATAAAGCTGAATATTATTGTTTGCGATATACTGCTTTGTTTCAGCATTAAGGTGTTTATCAAGCTCCTCGGGAGTCCACTGACAGTTTATAAGGAATACACCGCCCGGCTTAACATCCTGAACCATCTTATAGCCCTTGAGGATATATGACGGGTTATGGCAGGCAACAAAATCAGCCTTGTTTATATAGTACGGGCTCTTTATGGGTTTGTCACCAAAACGGAGGTGAGAAATTGTAACACCGCCTGTTTTCTTTGAGTCATACTGGAAATAAGCCTGTACATACTTCTGTGTATAGTCACCGATAATCTTAATGGAGTTCTTGTTTGCACCAACGGTACCGTCACCGCCGAGACCCCAGAACTTGCACTCGATCGTTCCCTCTGCTGCCGTATTCGGAGCGGGTTTCTCTTCGAGTGAAAGGTTTGTAACGTCATCGTTGATACCGATAGTAAACTGAGCCTTCGGCTCGTCCTTAGCAAGCTCATCATATACAGCAAATACGCTTGAAGGAGGAGTATCCTTAGAGCCAAGACCGTAACGGCCGCCGATAACCTTGATACCTGTTTTTCCCTGAGCTGCAAGAGCTGCAACAACATCAAGATAGAGAGGCTCGCCGAGAGCGCCCGGTTCCTTTGTTCTGTCAAGAACAGCAATCTTCTTAACACTTGCAGGAATAGCCTCAACGAGTTTATCTGCTCTGAACGGACGATAGAGTCTTACCTTAACAAGACCTACCTTTTCGCCTTTAGCGTTCATATAGTCGATAACCTCTTCAATAACATCGTTGATAGAACCCATAGCGATAATTACACGCTCGGCATCCTCTGCACCGTAGTAGTTGAAAAGCTTATAATCTGTGCCGAGCTTTTCGTTGATTTTACCCATATATTTCTCAACGATTTCCGGAACTGCATCATAATATTTGTTGCAGGCTTCTCTGTGCTGGAAGAAGATATCTCCGTTTTCGTGTGAGCCACGCATTACAGGATGCTCCGGATTAAGTGCTCTCTTTCTGAATGCGTCAACGGCATCCATATCGCACATTTCCTTAAGATCATCATAATCCCAGATTTCAATTTTCTGAATCTCATGAGAGGTTCTGAAGCCATCGAAGAAGTTAATGAAAGGAACTCTACCCTCGATTGCTGCAAGATGAGCAACAGGAGCAAGATCCATAACTTCCTGTGTATTTGTTTCAGCAAGCATTGCGAAACCGGTCTGACGACAGGCATAAACGTCCGAATGGTCGCCGAAGATATTAAGTGCGTGTGAAGCTACACAACGAGCGGAAACATGGAATACACCCGGAAGAAGCTCACCGGCTATCTTGTACATATTCGGAATCATAAGAAGAAGACCCTGCGAAGCTGTAAAGGTAGTTGTAAGAGCACCTGCGTTAAGTGAACCGTGAACCGTACCGGCAGCACCTGCCTCCGACTGCATTTCGGAAACGTGTACTGTTGTTCCAAAGATGTTCTTAAGTCCCTGAGCCGACCACTGATCAACATAGTCTGCCATAGGGCTGGACGGAGTTATCGGGTATATACCCGCAACCTCTGTGAACGCATATGCCACATGAGCAGCGGCGTTATTACCGTCCATGGTTTTCATTTTTCTTGCCATTTAAAAATCCTCCTTATATAATAAAATTACTTAAAAAAGTTAATTAAGTAGGCAGTGGTACATTCGCAACGTACCTTTTACATTTTAACACTTTTTTTTCTTTCTGTAAAGCGAAAAAATGTAAAAAGTAAATATTTATATGTAGAAAATTAAAGCAAAATTTAAGCATTTATCACAAAATGGAATAATCAGTAAGCTACATATGTGCCAAACTTTCAATTTATTACGGGATGTTTAGTCGAAAATCCCGTTCAGCAGAAAATATAAACAAAAAACCATCTATAATATTAAAAAAATGTATTGAATATTTCGTAAATTTAGATTATAATTATATTATATTTTTAGAAAGCTTATGTTTTTTATCTGTGAGCTTTTGTATTTTTAAGGAGGATGTGTATGAGAAATATATTGTTTGTAGCGTCAGAATGTTACCCGTTTGTAAAGACGGGCGGACTTGCAGATGTTGTCGGCGCACTTCCCAAGATGATTAATAAGGATGAGTTTGATGTGAGGGTTGTTGTCCCCAAATATATGTGTATTCCGTGGGAATACAGACAGCATTTCCAATATATAACGAGCTTCTATATGGATCTCGGTTATATACAGGAACACAAGTATGTTGGAATAATGATGTATGAGCATGAAGGAATAAAGTATTATTTCATTGATAATGAAGGATATTTCGGCGGTGACAGCCCGTACGGTGACATCAAGTGGGATATTGAGAAATTCACCTACTTCAGCAAGGCTGCTCTCGCCATACTTCCCGTAATTGATTTCAAACCCGACATTATACATTGTCACGACTGGCAGGCTGCCCTTGTTCCCGTTTTTCTCAGAACACTTTTCAAAGACAACGGATTTTTCTGGGGCATAAAAACCATTATGACGATACATAACCTTAAGTTCCAGGGCATATGGGATCTTAAGCTTTTCCGTTATCTGACGGCTTTCCCTGAATATGTTTTCACATCACAGAATATGGAATATTACAAGGACGGAAATATGCTCAAAGCCGGTATTGTTTTCTCGGATTATGTAACAACAGTAAGCGATACATATGCAGGCGAAATACAGATGCCGTATTATGGAGAGGGACTTGACGGTCTTATAAGGAGCAAGAACCACTCACTTTGCGGAATAGTAAACGGCATAGATTATAATGTATATAATCCTGCCCAGGATATTCAGATATACGAGCATTATACCGCAGATACACTTCCTGAAAAGAAGGTTCTTAACAAAAGAGGCTTGCAGCAGGAGCTTGGGCTTCCCGTTGACGACAATAAGTTTATGATTGCAATAATTTCCCGTCTTACCGATCAGAAGGGTATTGACCTTGTAAATTATTCAATCGAGAGAATTGTTGACGAGCATACACAGTTTGTTATTATCGGCACGGGTGATCCGCAGTATGAAAACAGCTTCAGATATTATCAGTCGAAATATCCCGACAGGGTATCGGCTAATATATACTATTCGGACAACAGGGCGCACAAGCTTTATGCGGCGGCGGATGCCATGCTTATGCCGTCACGTTTTGAGCCGTGCGGTCTTACACAGCTTATATCTCTGCGTTACGGTACTGTTCCGATTGTTCGTGAAACAGGCGGACTTCGTGATACTGTTCAGCCGTATAACTGGTATGACAACACAGGCACAGGCTTCTCATTTGCGAATTACAATGCTGATGAGATGATGGATTCAATTAATTATGCAAAGACAGTTTACTTTACCCAGCGTGACCGTTGGTATGAAATAGCGGAGCGTGGTATGAACATGGATTATTCATGGAGTCGTTCCGCCAAAAGGTACGAGCAGCTATACTACAACCTAACCAACTGGTAGCGGCGAGCCGCCGCCCCCGTGTTCGCGTCTACGCTCACTGCGTTCGCTTTGTTTATAGTGGCGGGGAGTCTGTTTCCGCGGTAATTAGTTTGCCTGTCGGTGTGCGTAAGAAAGTGTCGTGAGCGGCGGCACGCCGCCGCTCCGCAAGCGGGGAGCCCCCGCAGGCAAGTCGCG
>CANPXK010000134.1 GCA_947585965.1 uncultured Clostridia bacterium | reverse complement strand
CAGAGATACAAAGTACATAAGCGGATTGCCTATTGTTGCAATTACGAAAATTCCTCCGTGAGGAGCCATAAGTGTGCAGCCAAACAGCCATGAAAGACCTCCCGCAACAGCGGAACCCAATGCACATGAGGGAATTACCTTCAGGGGATATGATGCCGCATAGGGAATAGCACCTTCGGTTACAAATGAAAGCCCCATAATATAATTGACTATACCGTTCTTTCTTTCATCGGCTGACCATCTGTTTTTGAAAAATGTTGTCGAGAGGGCGATAGCTATCGGGGGTACCATACCGCCTATCATTACGGAAGCCATCACCTGCCAGCATACCTGCTGAACTGCCGGATCCGTAACAGAAGCGGCGGTTGTAAGCATACCTGTTCCGAAAACATATGCCGCCTTATTGAACGGACCGCCCATATCTATTGACATCATTGCACCGAGTATGCAGCCGAGAAGTATTCCCAGATTATTTTCACTGAGCCATGTAAGACCGTTATTAAGACCGGTATTGATTATACCCATAATCGGGTTTACAGCACACATCATGACTCCGACTATTCCAAGACCTGCAAGCGGATAGATAAGAACGGGCTTGATGCCTTCAAGTGCGGAGGGCATCTTATCGCAAAGCCTTTCAAAAAGCTTCATGAGCCATCCTGCGAGGAATCCGGCAAGCAACGCTCCTAAAAATCCGGAGGGAACTGTAGCTGAGGCTGAAGGATCTGTGAAAGTTGCACCGTTTGAAGCTAAGAGTCCTCCGACAATACCAATAAGAAGACCGGGACGGTCGGCAATGGACATTGCTATAAATCCTGCAAGTATCGGGAGCATGAAATTGAAAGCATATCCGCCTATTGTTTTGAACCATGCGGCGGCAGGCGTTACTGTACCGAAATCACTGTTGCCGGCAGCCTGAACTCCGCTTGCCGAATCAATAAGAAACGCCACCGCTATGAATATTCCTCCTGCAACAACAAACGGAAGCATATGTGAAACGCCGTTCATAAGGTGCTTGTAAAGCTTTCTGCCTATGCTTTCACCGTTGTCGGAGGAATAATCTGAATCGGCTTTTTTATCGGAGTGAAATACGGGTGCCTCCCCGTTGATGATTTTGTTTATTAGCTCCTCCGGTTTATGTATTCCGTCGGCAACCTTAGTGGAATAAACAGGTTTGCCGTCAAACCGTGCGGTTTCAACGCTTTTGTCGGCGGCTATGATGATTCCGTCACATTCCTTTATTTCTTTGGCGGTGAGAGCATTTTTGGTTCCGCCCGAACCGTCTGTTTCAACCTTGATGGTTATACCCATTTTCTTCCCTGCTTTTTCCAGAGCTTCGGCCGCCATATAGGTATGAGCTATTCCCGTGGGACAGGCAGTTACGGCGAGAACCCTGAAGCCGCCCTTTTTCTCAGTTTTATTTTCATCCTTTTCCTGACTGCTTTCTTCGGGAAACTTTTCGGTTTCCTTCCGATCAATAAGCTTTAAAAATTCGTCGGCGGTTTTTGCTGCCTTTAGTTTTCCCGTAAATTCCTCGTCCATAAGCATCTGCATAAGCCTTGCAAGGACTTCAAGGTGAACGTCTCCGTCCGTAGTAGCCGCTATCATAAACAGAAGCTTACATTTATCCCCGTCCGGTGAATCATAATCAACGCCCTCCGGTACGGTTATTGCGGCAAGCGACGGCTTTTTGACGGAATCGCTTTTGGCATGGGGTATGGCTATTTCCATTCCTATCGCCGTTGTGCCCATTTCTTCTCTTTTGAGTATTCCTTCACGGTATGCGGCTTTATCTTTGAGGTTTCCGTTTTTATCGTGGAGTGAAATAAGCTTATCAATAGCGGATTTTTTGTCTTTGACCGATACTCCGATTTCAATGCTTCTTTTGCTTAGTAAATCTGTGATCCTCATAATTAATCCCCCTTAAAATTATTTTGATTGAAGCTTATTTAATATTTCGTCGATTTTCTCCCTTGTTGCAAGTCCGCTCGAAAAGGCGGTTGCATTTCCGCAGGCAGTGCCGAGTGTGAAAGCATATGAATAATCATTTGTTTTTTCATATCCGGCAATAAATCCCGCTACCATTGAATCACCCGAGCCTACGGTGCTTATTACCCTTTCATTAAGTACGCCCGACTTGTATATATGAGCGTTTTCGTCAAATAATACCGCACCGCTGCCGCCGAGGGAAACTATTACGTTTTTTGCCCCCATATTCTTCAGTTTCCCCGCACATTCCTCTATGACAGTATCTGATGTTATTTCCGTGCCGAATATTTCCGATAATTCCTGTTTATTCGGTTTTATCAGAAACGGTTTGTATTTAAGGGAATCCACAAGGAGATTTTTAGCGGCATCAATTACGATGCGGACATCTCGCCCTTTCAATCTTTCAAGAATCCTTTCATACGAATTATCCGGCATAGTATTAGGTATACTGCCGGCAATAACGAGCGTATCTCCGTTTGATATCATATCGATTTTCCGTAAAAGCATATCAAATTCCTCGTCATTTATATGCGGACCCTGAGAGTTGATTTCGCTTTCCTCTTTGGCTTTAAGCTTGATGTTTATTCTTGAAATACCATCTTTTAATCTTATAAAATCGGTTTCAATACCCTTAGCTTCCAGCTCTTCTTCGATTGCTTTTCCGGTAAAGCCGGCAGTAAAGCCGATTGCTTTGCTTTTTATGCCAAGTTCGGAGAGTATACAGGATACATTTATTCCCTTTCCGCCGATATGGTATTCCTCGTTGGTTGTACGGTTTGTTATTCCGGGCGTAAAGCTGTCAAGATGAACGGTATAATCAATTGACGGGTTCAGCGTGATTGTGTATATCATGAAATCACCTCCCTTATCACGGTTTTATCCGAAAATTCGCTGCAAAGAAGCCTATCAGTTATTATGCAGCATTTTTTGAGCGGAGCAAATGTAATAGGGAATACCTTACGGAATTTGCTGTGGTCGGCAAGCACAAAGGAAATATAGCTCTTCTCTATTGCTTTTTCTTTAATCCTGCCTTCCTCAATATCAGGTGTTGTGAATCCTGCCTGTATATCTATACCGTTAGTACCCATAAATGCCTTCGTAAAATTATAATTTTCGATGCTCCTTATTCCCCCCGAACCGATAACTGCCGCCGTCACTGCTTTTATCTTTCCGCCGATTATATATGCGTTAAGTCCTTTTGAGAGAAGCTTTTGTGCATGGATTATGCCGTTTGTTACAAAGATTGCTTTGGTGTTTTCTATGAAATCAATCATTCTTGATGTTGTTGTTCCCGAGTCAATGTAAATAAAATCATCATCATTTATCAAAGCCGCGGCATACTTCGCTATGCTGTTTTTTTCATCCGACATCAATATTTCACGTGTCGGCACTGCCTGTTCGGCAACACCCTCTGTTGGTTTTATCGAAACAGCACCTCCGAACACCTTATTAAGCTTGCCTGACCCATCCAAAGTATTAAGGTCACGCCGAATGGTGGATTCGGAAGTTTTAAGTATTTGCGAAAGTTCTGTTACAGTAGCCGATCCGCGGCTACTCAGTATATTAAGTATTGTGCGATATCTTTCAGAAGCAAGCATTTTCAATCACCTCATAGCTATATTATAATCCAAATTTAAGCAAAGTCAAGCATAAAACATAATTTTTTTTCAAATTTACCAAAAATTCATTATTTGTTCATATTTATACCCTATAACATAATTATAAATAATCAAATTTGAGCAAATTTGAAATTACTTTTCATTATTGATTGGAGGAATACTATGGATAATAAATATCTTAAATTATTGTCAGAAAAATATCCTACGATAAGTTCTCTGTCGAGGGAAATAATAAACCTTACGGCTATTCTGAATCTTCCGAAGGGAACGGAGCATTTTATGAGTGATATACATGGAGAATATGAGGCATTTTGCCATATCCTCAATAACTGTTCGGGAGTTATCAAGGAAAAGGTCGATATGCTGTACAGGGATACAATATCGGACAGTGAAAGGGAGGAAATCTGCACGATAATTTACTATCCGCACGAAAAATTAAACCTTATCAAAAAGGAAAGAGGGATAAGCGATGACCGTTACAGAGTAATTATTAATCGTATGATAGAAATAGCAGGAATCCTTTCGTCAAAATATACACGTTCCAAGGTACGAAAGGCTATGCCGAAGGACTACGCCTACATTATAGATGAGCTTCTTCATGCCCAAAAGGATGAGGATGATAATCAGGTTTTATATCACCGTAAAATACTTGATACTATTATAAGTATAGGTGCGGATGGCTTTATAATTGCACTTGCGGGACTTATAAAACGTCTGGCAGTAGATCATCTGCATATAGTTGGAGATATCTTTGATAGAGGAGCAAATGCGGATAAGATAATTGATTTACTGATGGAATATCATTCTTTGGATATTCAGTGGGGAAATCATGATATGTTATGGATGGGGGCAGCAGCCGGAAATGAAGCGTGTGTTGCGAATGTTGTACGCAGTTGTATAAAATACAGGACTGTACAGATTCTTGAAAGCGGATATGGTATAAGTCTTAGAAAGCTTACCCTTTTTGCCGAAAACTTATATAAAGAAAATGACCCGATGAAGGCGGCAATGAAAGCAATATCAATCATACAGTTTAAGTTGGAAGGACAGATTATATTAAGACACCCTGAATATAAGATGAGTGACAGACTCCTACTTGATAAAATTGACACCGATACATATACGGTAATATCGGAGGGAATAAGGTATAAGCTGAATAGCACTGATTTTCCGACTCTTGACAAAAATTCTCCTTATGAATTGACGGAGGAAGAGAAAGAAATAATAGCTGAGCTAAGAGAATCATTTGTAAACAGTATCAGACTTAAACGTCATATTACGTTTTTATTTGATAAGGGAAGTATGTATAAATGCTTTAACGACAACTTGTTGTATCATGGTTGTGTTCCGCTTGACAAAAACGGAAATTTTTCCGGAATAGAGATTTTTGGAAAAATACTTAAGGGAAAGTCATATTTTGATGTTGCAGAAAAAACTGTAAGACACGCATATTTCGGGAATCATAAGAACAGAGATGAAATTGATTTTATGTGGTATCTGTGGTGCGGAAAAAAATCTCCCTTATGCGGAAGAAATATAAAAAGCTTCGAGCGTTATTTTATAGACGATAAGTCGGCATGGGAGGAGGAAACGGATCCGTATTATGAATTTTATCATACGGAAAAGACCTGCAATATGATTCTGAGTGAATTTGACATCTATTCTCCCTCATCCCACATTGTAAACGGTCATACTCCTGTTCTGGCTGCAAGGGGAGAGCAGCCGATAAGGGCAAACGGAAAGCTGATTGTTATTGATGGCGGATTTTGCAGAGATTATCATAAAAAAACCGGAATTGCCGGATATACGTTGATCTACAATTCCCATGGATTGCGTATTAAGGCGCATCAGCCCTTTGAAAGTATAGATAATGCACTCAAGGAAAATAAGGATATTCTTTCAAGCTCGGAAAATATCGAAACTGAAAATCACCGAATGATGGTTAAACATACTGACAACGGCAAGAAGATCCAGGAGGAAATAGACGACCTTTGCGAACTGCTTGAAGCATACAGAAACGGCGATATTAATTCATAAACAATATCGGAAAGTAATGCAGAGGTGAAAATTTATG
>CANPXK010000133.1 GCA_947585965.1 uncultured Clostridia bacterium | reverse complement strand
TAGTGGTACTACTTTCAAGGAAGTATCAGGTAGTGCTATGAAATCTGTTAAAGTATATATACCTATAAATATTTCAGAGCAACGTAAAATTGGCACTTTTTTATCTACAATTGATGATAAAATTGAGCTAAATAATGCAATAAACGATAATTTAGAGCAGCAAGCTCAGGCACTATTTGAAGCATGGTTTGTCGACTTTTTGCCTTTTGGCGGTAATATGCCACTCGATTGGGAAGTTGCATCATTTGAAAAAATAATAGACTTTCAAAACGGTTATGCTTTCAAGAGCGAAGAACTTCTTAATGCGCAAACTTCCAATAGTTATCAAGTGTTCAAGCAAGGACATATTGCTCGTGGAGGTGGCTTTATTCCTGACGGAACAAAAAGTTGGTTTCCAAAGGAACTTGCCTCTAAGTTGGAAAGGTTCGTTCTAAAAAAAGGCGACATCCTTATGGCTATGACGGATATGAAAGATAATGTCGCTATATTAGGAAACACTGCCATTATGCCAATAGATAACGAATACATCGTCAACCAACGGGTTGGGCATCTCCGGGCAAATGGATATAAAGGTATTACATACCCTTTCATCTATTTACTCACTAACAGCAAAGATTTTCTTACCGACCTTCGTAGCAGAGCAAACAGCGGTGTTCAAGTTAATTTATCCTCAACAGAAATCAAGGCTTCCAAGGTGTTATTACCATCAAAGGAAGTAAACGTTGCGTTTTCTTCTATAACACTACCTATGTTTGATACTATTATAAACAACCAACTCGAAAATCAAAGTCTATCTCAATTAAGGGATAGTCTGATTCCAAAGCTGATGTCCGGGGAACTTGATGTTTCGAACATTGACCTCTAAGCCGCTAAATTATCGTTTAATAGAGAGGAGATTTGAATGATTAAAAACCAACATTATGTTTCTCGCTTTTATCTGCAAAACTTTACAGATGCCGATGGTTACCTGTGGGTCTATGACACACAAAACAGTTGCGTGAAAAGATTGCGACCAAATTCCATCTGTGTAGAAAACTATTTGTACGAAACAAAATTTGAAGATGAACGAGCAGGTAAATTTGTCAACCCAAACGAAATTGAATGTTGCTTCTGTAAATATGAAGGAGAATATTCTAACTTGGTACGGAAAATCAAGTCAATATGTGTTCCCGAACAAAATACAAACGCACTAATCCTTCATACTAAGGAAAAAAGGGTACTTATTTCTTTTGTTGTCAATCTTTTTATACGGAATCCACAGAATATGCAGAAATTAAATTTGACGGAATTGCCGAGTGAAGTATATAACTCCAAGGATTATCAAATTGTTGCAAAAAAATTGCTTGACGAAAGCGGTATAGACGATGCAAAATCGATTTTCCTTGCCTCTCAAAAGAATGTTATGTTAACAGAAAACTTTCCTCGTTCTTTGCCAATGCAAATTATAGAGAATCTATCAAGGCTTAATTTCACATTTCTTTTTGCTCAAAAGGATATGTTTATAACCAGTGATGTGCCTGTAATTGCAGGAGAGGATTCGAGCATAGCAGACAGTAATCGCACTTTCTTGTTTTTTGCGTTAACCCCAAAAGTTGCTGTGATTTTTGGAAATTATCAATTTTTAGCGTGTAAACGGAATCGGATGGTGTCAATCAAACACGATGCCGTTTTACACCTTAATCAACTGTCCGTTGCTCAAATGCAGGATCTTTATAGAAGATGGATAATAAGCTGTTCTAAAGATCAAATCGAAAAATATGTTAGGGGTGTTCAAAATGGTATATAAAGAATCCGATTACGAAAACACTATTATAAGATTATTTGAAGAAATGGATTATACCCACGTATATGGACCTGATATAGAGCGTGATTTTCGCAGCCCATTATATGATGATATATTAGAGAGCCAAATAAGAGAACTCAATCCGAATCTCCCCGAGGATGCCATTGCCGATGCACTCTATAAACTGAGGAATTTTGAAAATGGGGAGCTTACACAGAAAAATGCCGTCTTTACGGATTATCTGCAAAACGGGATTGAAGTACGCTATACCAAAAACGGCGAACAGAGAGCCGCTATTTGCTATCTTGTCGATTATGATAACCCCGAAAATAATTCCTTTATAGTTGCAAATCAATGGACATATATCGAGAATGAAGAAAAACGTCCGGATGTACTGATATTTATTAACGGTCTGCCTGTGGTGCTTATGGAGCTGAAATCTCCCACACGTGAGGAAACTGATGCTTCCGAGGCCTATACACAGATACGCAACTACACCCATGCTATACCCTCTATGTTTATATATAATCAGATTTGCGTAATTAGCGATATGTCAACAACTAAAGCCGGAACAATAACATCCGGCGAAGACCGCTATATGCAGTGGAAAACCATTGACGGCAGCTATGAGGATAATTCCTTCCTTGCTTATGAAACATTTTTTGAGGGAATTTTTCAAAAAGACCGACTTCTTGATATTTTCAAAAATTTCATACTTTTCTCCAACGAGGGACTCGGACGGTCAAAGATACTGGCGGGATATCACCAGTATTTTGCTGTCAAAAAGGCTGTGGAGTCTACAAAAAAGGCAACAGCTACAGACGGTAGAGGCGGAGTATTTTGGCATACACAGGGCAGCGGAAAATCCCTGTCGATGGTTTTCTACGCTCATTTGCTGCAGGAAGCACTTGACAGCCCGACTATTGTGGTACTTACTGACCGCAACGATTTGGATGATCAGCTGTTTGCCCAGTTTGCAAAATGCAAAGACTTTCTCCGTCAGGAACCTGTACACGCAGAAAGCCGTGAACATCTCAAAACACTGATTGAGGGCAGAAAAGCCAACGGTATTATTTTTACGACAATGCAGAAATTTGAGGAATCGGGCGAACCGCTTTCAAAGAGGAGAAACATTGTAGTAATGGCGGACGAGGCACACAGGGGACAGTACGGACTCGGAGAGGATTACAACATATCCTCATTTGAGATGTCGGCGGATAAAACTAAACTGAAAAATATAACCGGACGCAAGAAAAAGGGGATCGCCCGTATTATACGTGACACACTCCCCAATGCGACCTACATAGGCTTTACGGGTACACCGGTTTCTGCAAGGGATAGAAATACCCGTGAGGTTTTCGGGGATTATATCGACATTTACGACATGACACAGGCTGTCGAGGACGGAGCAACACGCCCGGTATATTACGAAAGCCGTGTTATGAAACTGAAATTAGACGAAACAACACTCCGCATGATAGATACGGAATATGACATCATGGCACAGAATTCCGACCCTGATGTTATAGAGCAGAGCAAACGTGAGCTTGCACAAATGGAGGCAATATTAGGACACGAGGACACAATAAAATCGCTTGTTGATGATATTCTTGACCATTACGAAAACTATCGTGCAAATTTCCTCACCGGCAAAGCAATGATTGTTGCCTATTCAAGGGCTGTTGCAATGAAAATTTACAAACAGATTCTTAAGGTTCGCCCCACATGGACGGAAAAAGTAGCAGTTGTAATGACCTCTTCAAACAAGGATCCTGAGGAATGGCAGGGAATTATCGGTAACAAACGGCACAAGGAAGAACTGGCGGAGAAATTCAAGGATAACAGCAGCCCGCTTAAAATAGCTATTGTTGTGGATATGTGGCTGACAGGCTTTGATGTACCTTCCCTTGCGACAATGTATGTATATAAGCCCATGGCAGGATACAATCTCATGCAGGCTATCGCACGTGTAAACCGTGTTTTCGGTGATAAGGAGGGCGGCTTGGTTGTTGATTATGTGGGGATTGCCGCCGCACTTAAACAGGCAATGAATGATTATACCGTACGTGACCGAAAGAATTACGGTAACATGGATATAACGAGTGCAGCCTATCCGAAATTTTTGGAAAAACTGAGTGTATGTCAGGATTTGCTGCATGGCTATGACTATTCCGCTTTCTTTGATACTGACGAGCTGACAGCCGGCAGAACGATTACGGGAGCTGTCAATTTCCTCATGGACAGAAGTAAGGAAAAGGAAAGAGAGCTTTACCGGAAGGAAGCACTATTGTTGAAGCAATCCCTTTCGCTATGTTCCTCTGTCGCACAGAAAAATGAACGGATTGAAGCGACATTTTTTGAGGCGGTGCGTGTGCTGCTTATGCGTATCCTTAATCAGGGCAGAGAGAAGAAGCTGTCACTCAGGGACATTAACGAAAAAATTAATGAGTTGCTGAAGCAAAGTATAAAGAGTGACGGAGTAATCAATCTGTTTTCGGACAAGAAACAGGAGTTTTCACTGTTTGACCCACAGTTTCTTGAAGAAATATCAAAGATGAAGGAGAAAAATCTTGCTGTTGAACTGTTAAAAAGACTGATTGCGGAACAGGTGCATATATATCAGCGTACCAACATTGTTAAATCACAGAAATTCAGTGAAATTATGCAGAGTGTGATAAATCGTTATCTTAACGGTATGTTGACGAATGAAGAAGTTATTGAGGAAATGCTTAATATTGCAAGGCAGATCAGTGAAGCAAAGGAAGCAGGAAAGGAGCTGGGTCTTACAGCAGAGGAGCTTGCCTTTTATGATGCACTTACAAAGCCGCAGGCAGTCAGGGATTTTTACGAAAACGAAGAACTGATAGCAATTACAAAGGAGCTTACCGATATGCTGCGCAGAAACCGTACTATTGATTGGCAGAAGCGTGACAGTGCGAGGGCAAATATGCGAATGATGATACGAGGTCTGCTCAGGCACCACAGGTATCCTCCGGACGGTGAAAATGATGCAGTTGAAACTGTTATAGAGCAGTGCGAGATGTGGGCGGATAATGCGGATATGGGGGAATGATATTATATTGACATAACAGGTCGCTTAATGTATTATTAATGTATTATTATAGAGCAAATAAGAATAAAAGTTTCTATAAAAGGCAAAGGGGAATAGCAATGACGAATATCAGGGCGGCAATTTTTGATTTTGATGGTACACTTGTAGATTCAATGTATGTGTGGGAAAAGGTTGACAGGGATTTTCTTTCGGAAAGGGGAATACCGGTAACAGCGGAATATACGGACAATGTACGTAGTATGTTTTTTGAAACTGCCGCGGCATATACAAAATCCGAATACAAGCTGCCCGAAAGCGTGGAGGAGATAATGAATATATGGCTCAGAATGGCACATAGGGAATATGCAGAAAATGTAAAGGCGAAAAGGTATGCAGTGCGATATCTGAGGGAATTGAAGCTAAGGGGAATAATGCTCGGAATGGCAACGTCAAGTAATCCGTATCTTCTGATGCCGTGTCTTGAAAATAATGGTATGGACGGACTTTTTGATTGTATATGCTATACATCCGAAGTGGGAATGAATAAGAGCAATCCCGATATATACGTATATACAGCGGAAAAGCTCGGAGTTCGTCCCGAGGAATGTGTTGTGTTTGAGGATATAATTGAGGGACTTGACAGTGCGAAATCCGTCGGTATGAAAACGGTTGCCGTTTATGACAGATCAAATGATGCATACATGGAAAAAATAAAAACCTCCGCCGATAAATTCATAACGGATTACAGTGAAATCCTAAGCGAAAACATGAAGTAATACATCATGTTCATGATATAACACTTCATGTAGTTTGCTCAGATTTAACAAAATGGGCGGAAGTCCCTGACCTCTAAGGTCGGGGATGGATAGCCCATCAGCCATAAGGCTGATTTATA
>CANPXK010000132.1 GCA_947585965.1 uncultured Clostridia bacterium | reverse complement strand
GTTGCCGTACCTGTAGCTTTAGCTGTTATTTTACCGTTTGATACCGTCGCAACCTTGCTGTTGCTTGTCTTCCATGTTACCTTTTTGTTTGTAGCATTACTCGGCTTTACGGTTGTCTTAAGTGTAGTGGTCTTACCCTTGTATAATGTAACGGATGTCTTGCTTAGTTTTACGCTTGTCGGGTTGACAGTCTTGGGGTTCTTTACAGTTACTTTACACGTTGCCTTTTTGCCGTTTGCTGTTTGTGCGGTAATAGTTGCCGTACCTGTAGCTTTAGCTGTTATTTTACCGTTTGATACCGTCGCAACCTTGCTGTTGCTTGTCTTCCATGTCACTTTCTTATTTGTGGCATTACTCGGCTTTACGGTTGTCTTAAGTGTAGTGGTCTTACCCTTGTACAATGTAACGGATGTCTTGCTGAGTTTTACGCTTGTCGGGTTGACAGTCTTGGGGTTCTTTACAGTTACTTTACACGTTGCCTTTTTGCCATTTGCTGTTTGTGCGGTAATAGTTGCCGTACCTGTAGCTTTAGCTGTTATTTTACCGTTTGATACCGTCGCAACCTTGCTGTTGCTTGTCTTCCATGTCACTTTCTTATTTGTGGCATTGCTCGGATTTACAGTAGCCTTAAGGGTTGTAGTCTTGCCCTTTTCAAGGCTTACGCTCGTTTTGCTCAGTTTTACGCTTGTCGGGTTGACCGTCTTCGGGTTCTTTACAGTTACCTTACACGTTGAAGTCTTGCCGTTGCATGTCTTTGCTGTTATTGTTGCTGTGCCTGTACCTACAGCCTTAACTGTGCCGTTTGATACTGTTGCTACTTTTGTATTGGAGCTTGTCCATGTCACGCTCTTGTTTGTAGCGTTGCTCGGGGTTATTGTTGCAGTTAGCTTTTCACTCTTGCCTTTTTCAAGGCTCAGGCTTGTTTTATTAAGTTTAACTCCTGTTACTTCTACTATGCTGACAAAAGGTATATTATTTCTTTTAGCATATGTTTCAGCTTTAGATCCGGCCTTACCAAATATTGTAAGTTTTGTGCAATCCTCAAACGCAGAATCACCTATTGATGTAACACTCTCAGGAATTGTTACTTTTGTCAGTCCTAAACAAAAGTTAAATGTATGACTGCCTATTTTTGTAACACTGTCAGGTATCGTTACGCTTGTAAGTCCTGTACAAGAAAATGCATAATCACCTATTGATGTAACACTGTCGGGGATTGTTACTTTTGTCAGTCCTGTGCAATTGTAAAACGCATAATTTCCTATTGATTTAACACCTTTTCCTATTGTTACGCTTGTCAGTCCTGTGCACTCTCTGAACGCTTCCTCACCTATTGATTTAACACTGTCAGGTAGTGTGTATGCACCTTTCTTACCTCCGGGATATGCTATCAGAGTAGTTTTATCTTTGTTAAATAAAATGCTGTCTTTGGATGAATAATTTTTATTATTTTTATCAACATTGATACTTTTAAGTCCCGTACACTCTACAAATACATTATTTTCTATATCGGTAACACTTTCCGGAATTGTTACGCTTGTCAGTCCGGTACAACCGGAAAATGCCCACGAGCCTATCTTCGTAACACTTTTTCCTATTGTTACGCTTGTCAGTCCGGTACAACCCTGAAATGCATTCACACCTATTAATGTAACACCTTTTCCTATTGTTACGCTTGTCAGTCCGATACAACCGTAAAATGCATGCTTTCCTATC
This sequence comes from uncultured Clostridia bacterium, assembly GCA_947585965.1. Lineage (GTDB taxonomy): Bacteria > Bacillota > Clostridia > Oscillospirales > Acutalibacteraceae > UBA1213. The sequence continues at coordinate 4,016 of CANPXK010000132.1, read as the reverse complement.
TCAGTAACACTATCGGGTATTTTTACGTTTGTCAGTCCTGTGCATTCCCAAAACGCAGCCTCGCTTATTGATTTAACGCTGCCGGGTATCGTTACTCTTGTCAGTCCTGTGCATTTATAAAACGCATTATTACCTATTGATGTAACACCTTTTCCTATCGTTATGCTTGTCAGTCCTGTGCATTTATAAAACGCATAAACGCCTATTGATGTAACACTGTCAGGTATTGTGTATGTACCTTTCTTACCTGTGGGGTATGATATCAAAGTAGTTTTATCTTTGTTAAATAAAATGCCGTCTTTGGATGAATAATTTTTATTATTCTTATCAACATTGATGCTTGCCAGTCCTGTGCAAACGGAAAATACATTTCTGCCTATATATGTAACACTTCCGGGAATTGTTACGCTTGTCAGTCCGGTACAATTCTCAAATGCAGAACCGCCTATTTCCGCAACACTGTTAGGAATTGTTATGCTTGTCAGTCCGGTACAACGGTAAAATGCATAACTGCCTATATCCTTAACACTGTTGGGAATAGTTACGCTTTTTAGTCCTCTGCAATAGGAAAACACATCATTGCCTATTGATGTAACAGATTTTCCGTTGATTTTGGACGGAATGACAATATTACCGCCGTTTCCGGTATAATCTGTAATTGTCACACCGCCGTTTTTGTTTTCTTCCCACTCAAAACCATCGGCAGTTTTTCCCTCGCTTGCCGCACTTGCAACAATTCCGCTCTGTGTCACCTCCGGCAAAACCGTGACCGCACTGCCGCCGAGCATAAGGACGGCAAGTGAAAATGCAGAGATTTTTTTAATGCTCTTCTTTAAATTTTTCATAATGTTCCTCCGTTTAAAATAAATTCTCAGGGATAAATGTGTGATGTACTAAATACCGCCTGCATAATATATACAATTTAAAAAGAGAACAGGATAGTAAAAATACAATTTTTAATTTAAAAATTTTTTATCCGTACCGTTTTACAAAGCACATTCAATTTCTGCCGAAGCACGACTACATTATACAAGTTTTAATTTTTTTGTTTATTTAAATAAATTAATTTGGGCATAAAAATATACCACTGACCGCATTTTTTACGGTTCAGTGGTATACCAATAATTTTATTTTACTGTAATCTTGCAAGTTGCTTTCTTACCGTTTGTGGTTTTTACGGTTATGGTAGCTATGCCTTTAGCCTTAGCTGTAACCTTACCGTTTTTAACAGTTGCAACCTTGCTGTTGGATGTAGACCATGTAACGGTGTTAATAACATTCTTGCTCGGTGAAACTGTTGCCTTAAGGGTAAGCGTCTTGCCCTTGTTGAGCGTTGTGGAGGTTTTGCTAAGCTTAACGCTTGTCGGAAGGTTTTTAACCGTAACCTTGCAGGTCGCTTTCTTACCGTTTGCAGTTTGTACGGTTATTGTAGCTGTACCCACGCCCTTGGCAGTTATCTTACCGTTAGATACTGTAGCAACTTTGCTGTTGCTTGTCTTCCATGTTACCTTTTTGTTTGTGGCATTACTCGGATTTACAGTAGCCTTAAGGGTTGTAGTCTTGCCCTTGCCGAGTGTAACAGATGTCTTGCTCAGTTTTACGCTTGTCGGGTTGACCGTCTTCGGGTTCTTTACAGTTACTTTACACGTTGCTTTTTTGCCGTTCGCTGTCTGTACTGTTATAGTTGCCGTGCCTGCGGCCTTGGCAGTTATCTTACCGTTAGATACAGTCGCAACCTTGCTGTTGCTTGTCTTCCATGTTACTTTTTTGTTTGTTGCATTGCTTGGATTTACAGTAGCCTTGATAGTTGTTGTCTTGCCCTTTTCAAGGCTTACGCTCGTTTTGCTCAGTTTTACGCTTGTCGGGTTCACTGTCTTCGGGTTCTTTACAGTTACCTTACAGGTAGCTTTTTTGTTGTTTGCGGTCTGTACTGTTATAGTTGCCGTACCTGTAGCTTTAGCTGTTATTTTACCGTTTGATACTGTCGCAACCTTGCTGTTGCTTGTCTTCCATGTTACCTTTTTGTTTGTAGCATTGCTCGGGCTTACAGTAGCCTTAAGGGTTGTAGTCTTGCCCTTTTCAAGGCTTACGCTTGTTTTGCTCAGTTTTACGCTTGTCGGGTTAACGGTTTTCGGGTTCTTTACCGTTACCTTACAGGTTGCTTTTTTGTTGTTTGCTGTCTGTACGGTAATAGTTGCCGTGCCTGCGGCCTTAGCTGTAATCTTACCATTAGATACGGTTGCAACCTTGCTGTTGCTTGTCTTCCATGTTACCTTTTTGTTTGTTGCATTGCTCGGATTTACAGTAGCCTTGATAGTTGTTGTTTTGCCCTTTTCAAGGCTTACGCTCGTTTTGCTCAGTTTTACGCTTGTCGGGTTCACTGTCTTCGGGTTCTTTACTGTTACCTTACAGGTAGCTTTTTTGTTGTTTGCGGTCTGCACGGTAATAGTTGCCGTGCCTGCGGCCTTAGCTGTAATCTTACCATTAGATACGGTTGCAACCTTGCTGTTGCTTGTCTTCCATGTCACTTTTTTATTTGTAGCATTGCTCGGGTTCACAGTAGCCTTAAGCGTTGTAGTCTTGCCCTTGTACAATGTAACGGATGTCTTGCTGAGTTTTACGCTTGTCGGGTTGACCGTCTTCGGGTTCTTTACAGTTACTTTACACGTTGCTTTTTTGCCGTTCGCTGTCTGTACTGTTATAGTTGCCGTGCCTGCGGCTTTAGCTGTTATCTTACCGTTAGATACTGTCGCAACCTTAGTATTTGAACTTGTCCACTTTAAGGTCTTATTTGTAGCGTTGCTCGGATTTACGGTTGCTGTTATAGTTGTTGTTTTGCCTTTTTCGAGGCTTACGCTTGTCTTGTTAAGCTTTACACTTGTTACATTTATAACAGGGTTCTTTACCGTTACCTTACAGGTCGCTGTCTTACCGTTGTTTGTTTTTGCTGTTATTGTTGCTGTGCCTGCGGCTACAGCCTTAACTGTGCCGTTAGATACGGTAGCTACTTTTGTATTGGAACTTGTCCATGTCACGCTCTTGTTCGTAGCGTTGCTTGGTGTTATTGTTGCCGTAAGCTTTTCACTCTTGCCTTTTTCAAGGTTCAGGCTTGTCTTGTTAAGTTTTATGCCCGTTACAACTACCACAGGCTCTGTTACTGTTACCTTACAGGTTGCAGTCTTGCCATTGTTTGTCTTTGCAGTTATCGTAGCCGTACCTGCACCTACAGCCTTAACCGTACCGTTTTCAACAGTTGCAACCTTATTGTTGTCCGTTGTCCATGTCACGCTCTTGTTCGTAGCGTTGCTTGGTGTTATTGTTGCCGTAAGCTTTTCACTCTTGCCTTTTTCAAGGTTCAGGCTTGTCTTGTTAAGTTTTATGCCCGTTACAACTACCACAGGCTCTGTTACCGTTACCGTACAGGTCGCAGTCTTACCATTGCTTGTCTTTGCTGTTATTGTTGCTGTGCCTGCACTTACTGCTTTAACTGTACCGTTTGATACGGTTGCTACTTTTGTATTGGAGCTTGTCCATGTTATAGTTTTGTTCGCAGCATTGTCCGGTGTTATTGTTGCTATCAGGGTTGCTGTTTTTCCTGCCTCAACCTCTACTTCTGTCTTATCCAACGTTACCCTTACAACAGGTATAACAGGATTATCAACATCTACAAAAGGTATATTATTTTCTCCGGCATATTCTTCGGCAGCAGATCCAACCTTACCAAATATTATTAGATCGGTATGTAAGTTTTCTTCAGCCTTTTCGTCCCAATAATATCCAAATGCATAGTCGTATATCTCTGTAACACTGTCAGGTATTGTTACGCTTGTTAGTCCGGTACAATTCTCAAATGCAGAACCGCCTATCAACGTAACACTTTCGGGAATTGTTACGCTTGTCAGTCCTGTACAATCTTCAAATGCCCCATAACCTATTGATGTAACACTGTCAGGTATGATATAGGCACCTTTTTTACCTCCGGGATATGTAAATAAAACGGATTTATCTTTGCTAAA
>CANPXK010000131.1 GCA_947585965.1 uncultured Clostridia bacterium | reverse complement strand
TAAGGCAAGCGACAGTGTGCTTCTTGGTGCAGTCGGAGGACCAAAGTGGGATACTCAGCCCGGTGATAACCGCCCCGAGGCAGGACTTTTGGGAATAAGGGGAGCACTCGGACTTTTCGCTAACCTTCGTCCGGCAGTTATATTTGAGCCGCTTAAAAATGCCTCCCCGCTGAGGGGAGATATAATCGGCGAAGCTATGGATATTATGATTGTCCGTGAGCTTACCGGCGGAATTTATTTCGGCAAAAGAGGTAATTTTGAAGAGGATGGTATTCCGGCTGCATATGATACCGAAAAATATAATGTAAATGAGATACAGAGGATAGGAAGAGTGGCCTTTGATATGGCTATGAAAAGGAATAAAAAGCTTACAAGCGTTGATAAGGCTAATGTCCTTGACTCCTCACGTCTTTGGAGAAAAACAATGATAGAGCTTTCAAAGGAGTACCCCGAGGTTGAGCTTAATCATCTCTATGTTGATAACTGTGCTATGCAGCTTGTAAGAAATCCCAAGCAATTTGATGTCATTGTAACCTCAAATATTTTCGGTGATATTCTTTCTGATGAGGCTTCAATGATAAGCGGCTCAATCGGTATGCTTGCTTCTGCAAGTCTAAACAGCACAAAACTCGGTATGTATGAGCCTATTCATGGAAGTGCCCCCGATATTGCCGGTCAGGGTATTGCAAATCCGCTTGCAACAATCCTTTCCGTTTCTATGATGCTGCGGTACTCTCTTGATGAATCCGCTGCCTCCGATGCTATTGAAAATGCTGTTGCAGAGGTACTTAAGACCACAAGAACACCGGATATATACACCGAGGGAACGAGAAAGGTTTCCACATCTGAAATGGGCGATGCGGTTTGTGCATCCATAAAATAATTAACTAAAAATTTCATGCCGCACGGAAGTTCGTAGAAAACTCCGTGCGGCAATTTTTAGTGCAATTACATTCTGCTAAATTCGGGAACAAGCCTTTTTACACTATTTTTGACGTGCCGCCGACCTGTTATCGGAAATAATTTTGCCGTCCGAAATCTCTATTTGCCTTGTGCAGGAATCGGCAACTGTCTTATCGTGGGTTATTATTATTACCGTTTTCCCCTCCTCGTTCAGCTTTTTGAAAAGCTGTATAATCTCCTCGGAGGTTTTTGTATCGAGAGCACCGGTAGGCTCGTCCGCAAGTATAAAGGACGGATCATTCACTATTGCTCGTGCGATTGCTATCCTTTGTTTCTGACCGCCGGACAGATTTGTTATAGGCTTATCCGCATACTCCTCCATATTCACCGCCTTAAGTGCAGAAATACACATCTCCTTAGCCCTTTTGCCCTTAATCTTAGCAAAATACAGCGGTGTCATTACATTTTGAATAACCGTATAGGAATCTATCAATGCGAAATCCTGCATAACAATTCCCACCATTTTATTGCGTACCTTTGACAATTCCCTATCTGAAAGCTTTGAAACATCCTTTCCGTCAATCTCATAGCTTCCGCTTTCAAATTTGTCTATACAACCTATAATGTGAAGAAGTGTACTTTTTCCTGCACCCGAACGTCCGATTATCGCAGTCATTTCCCCGTCTGCTATCTCAAGCGATATATCATGCAGTGCATGAAATGCATTAGGCTTCTTGTAGTTGTATGTCTTATTAAGATCGGTTATTTTTATCATCATGCTCCTCCTTAATGATCCCTGAGTGCATCTTTCGGACTTGATTTTGAAAGCATCATTAGCGGCACAAAAACCATTATCAGTATAATAAATGCAATAAGACCCAAAGTTATATATATATTATTCATAGAATAAACAACCATACTATCCATTATCCCTGCCAAAACCGAGGCTGTCCATATTATAATCAGCAATATACACGAACTTATCATAAGAATACCAGAATATGCAAGAAGTATCTTTCGCATATCCGACCAATTCATTCCGCAAAGATAATATACCGAATAGGTTTTCATATTGTCTATGGAATTGAGTAACATTATACATACAAGTGATACGACCGTCAGTAGGACCGTTCCGAATATGAAAGGAACAAGTGTAAGTATTTGAGAAACTATATCTTCCATGCTTCTGTCATACATATCCTTGAATTTATTCAGCCAACCCTTTCTGCCAAGATCCGCAATCACATTGCTGCTGCTTTCATCAGCATTATCGTTAAGGGTGAGTACGGATACTCCACTCTTTTCAAAATAGTCGGCATATTTTTTTGCTTCCGGGTCATCTATTGAAAAATAAACCGCTGTACGCTCCGAACCTGCCGCTTTGTATGCAGGTCCGATTATTTCAGACAACCCGAGATCCTGTCCGTCGGTCCGAGGATAATATATATATGATTCCTTTCTTATCACACCCGTTACAATCATATTCATATATACAGGCTCTGTTTCATCCGTCTCCTGTGTTTCCAACATATAAGGATCCAACTCAATATGTATTATATCCCCCACATCATACATACCCTCAAGTGCTACAACATTGACAGCACCCTCCGTATGCTCTGCATCGGTGTACCATTTTCCGCTTTTCAACTGTCCGCTGTTAAGCTTACTTCCCGTCTTATCATCGGTTGCTGTATAACTGATATATCTCAAATCACTTACCCATGATTTGTTTTTTAATTGTAACGAACCGCCGTATAAATAGCTGACATCTATTCCCTTATTATCTTCGGCAGCCTTTATATATTCATTTGCCTGCATTTCTGCATCATCTGAATATTCCCCCGACTGACAATAATAATATGTTTTTTCCAAATCAAAATTTTTAACAGCATCCGTAACGGCAAATTGTCTGTTTATTATTCCTATACAAATGTTCGTAACGAAAAGTGAAAAAGCAATAAGTATTATTAAAAGACAATTTGCCAAGGTTTTTGTGCTGAGAAGATGTGAACCCAATTTAAAATACATAATTTCACTTCCCCCTATTCCTTAGTAAGCACAGACGGAGAAGTATGTGCTATCCTTGTCATTGTCGGTATAAATACCAATGTCTGAACGAGCAAAAGGGCGATAAAAATACAGATATATTCAATAGGGGTAATATAATACCCTATTTCTGTTGTTACCGCTTTCATTACAGGCATTACACAGAAAATATGCAGCAGCATTCCTATCACATATGTACACAGCGATACAAGAAGATTTTCGGACAAATATACTATTGCCGCCTTTGGAACACTACAACCGCATATTCTCAAAACAGCAGCTTCATGCCTGCGTCTGTTCATCATATAGGAATACAGATATACAATATTCATTATTGCAACAAACATTACAACCGAAAACATGGTAATATACCCTATCGCACTCACATATATATTTGAGGAATATTGTTCGGGGTAGATAATGTTTCCTCCGCCAAGAATATTTTGTATATCATCTTCCAGTATTTTCACCTCAACACTGCTGAGATCCCTGTTAAAAACCATACAGATACCCGACAGGTTTCCAATGTCGGTCAGGCTGTTATACGGAACAATAAATTCACTCTCAAGTGTTGACCCTATAATCTTATAATCTTCCCCAAACAGTTCATATGTATCACCTATTTTAACATCCGGAATATTGGTATCCTCGGGATTAAATTTATAAACAGCAAGTGCTTCTTTTTTACCCGATTCAAAATTCCTGCGGTCAAAACCTTCCCCCACTGTAACGACTTTTTTTGAGTCAAAAATATATTCCGCACGAACGGAGTCCTTTCCGCTGACTGTCAATACATAAAATTCGGAAAGCTTATCCTTATATCTGTCCGAAAAGCTGCTCAGTGCGTTGTCAAGCTCACTCTTTCCACCGTAATTTCCCTCAATGCTTACCGAATAGGTGCGGCATTGCTTTTCATCTTTCTTGAAATCGTCTATTGTTTTCATCGCATAATTGAATACGGATAAAAAAGCGACAACTATACTTATCTGCACGGCTGCAAAGATAATAAAAACCGTCTTATTTCTGAGGACGAACCTCCAAAAATTTTTTAATACCATATTTTACTCCCAAATACAAAATAGATCATTTAAAAATGTTCAAATCATTATCATCTTCAGTTCCGTAGTCCAGGATTAATGCCCCGTTTTCGTCAATATTAATTATGATATGGTCTTTTTCTCCTTCATCACTATAAAAATCCGAGCCGTCAACATAGGCATACAGAGATGCAACCTTTTCTCCATCTTCCCGAACATAATAGAAAGTCGCAGCATTGTCAACAAATTGTTTTTTCAGATCCACATGGTCAAGATATTCCTTTTCAGCCTGTTCAAATAATTTGTTTCCTTCTTCCTCACTCAGACTTTCAACATCATCAACCAAATCAAATCCGTGAGATATAGCATATAAATAAGCCAGATCTTCCCCATAAACCAAAATATCAAAGCTATCCGAAAATTGCAGCTTACATTGCTTATCAAACTGCGGACTATCAGGTGTATCCTTGCAATCACTTACAGTTAAATAAATAATCTTGATCGCTCTCGTTATAATATACACCATTGCCAAACTCTCTTACTGATTTACAGCTGCCGGCAAACAGTATGTATGAATATATCGCAAAGCCTCTTTTTATTTTAAATTACATCAATCCATATTATTATTTACCGGGCATAGAGATTGTTAGAAAACGGTTCAATGGAAAATTTATCCCACACAAAAACAAAAATATCCCCTCGCTGATATAGAGCCTCAACTACCAAAACACGGGGAGGGACATCTCTTTGTGGTCATCTTAACCGGATTCCTTAAACACCGCTACAATACTGCAAAAATTCACCTCAGAATTTAGAAATGTAATAAAATCATACGAAGACATCAACATTATCTTCTGAATAGTTTATAATCAATGCACCGTTTTCATCAATATCTATAATGAAGGGAACGCTTATTTCCGGTGAGAGAGAGTCGGTTCCATCTATTTCTGTATAGAGTGAGGCCGTGTTTTCTCCATCCTCCCTGACATAATAAAAGCTGCAAGGCTTTTCACAGAGCTGTTTCTTCACATTAAGATTATTCAGAAATTTTTCATTCACTTCATTCCAAAGTTTATCACATTCTTCCTCACTCATTCCCTCACGTTCATCAGATGTTTCACTCCAATATTGACTTACAGCAATTTCCGCTGCATATTTTTCAAATGCAGAGAAATCATAATTATCAGAAAACTGAAGTCTGCACTCCTTATCATATTCAAGGTTCTCCGGTGTATCCTTACATTCGGTTATAGTTATTTTGATATCGGAATTGCTCTCATTATAATATACACCATTGCCAAACTCTCTTACTGATTTACAGCCGCCGGCAGATAGCATAGTCAACAAAATTATCACTGAAAATACTGAGTTGATAAATACCTTATTTTTCACCATTATACGCTCCATTCACAAAAACATACCTGTATGCAACCGAGAAATTATAAAACTATTTAACTTTCTAAGAGATAAAATATATTTTTCGCCGCAATACAGAAGCCACCCTATATCTGTACCATAATAATAATACAACGCCTTCACTCAAATGTAAATTGTTATTTACTCCGAAAAAATCTGTTGTGATTTTACAAATTCAATGCATAATTTACAAAAAAATGAAAAAATTAACAACCGTTTCACATAATGGTAACGGTTGTTTTTTCACTGATTTTCCTATTCATTTCATGTCAAATTCATGACATTCCCAAGAACCTGACCTATCGGGTCACGTATCACAATATCCGCATTACTGTCAAAGGGGGTTTCGGATTTATTCAGAAGTACAATCTTATCCCCCGTGAAATAATTAAGAAATCCTGCGGCAGGGTATACATTAAGGGAAGTTCCGCCTATTATAAGCACATCAGCCT
>CANPXK010000130.1 GCA_947585965.1 uncultured Clostridia bacterium | reverse complement strand
TGAGTTCTCCTTATATAAAACTTTGTTATGGCGATAGTGGACATTTAACTTTATTTTTTATATATTTACACACATCCTTGTAATATGTAATTTCCTCATACGTTCAATAATTTCTGCTCGTTGTTCATCCGTGTATTTATGTTTTGCTCTATATGGTTTTTTCAAATCTAAATGGATATAACTGACAATTATTTATAGTACAGTTCTCACTTTACTTTTTTCTCAACAACAACTATCGTGTCATTATGCCAACCACCATGAGGAACTAAAAGTATTTCTTGAATCTCAAAACCATACTTAATTCCAATCCCCCCTGAGTTCCAAGAGCAAGTAATTACAATCCCGTTTGGTTTTACAATTCTGCTGATTTCTTCTTTTTGTTTCGACCAATAACTCGATTGAGTAGTTTTTATTATGTCTTAGAACTCATTCTTATCTTTTATTTTTTCTTCATTTTTAACACCCATACAATATTTTGTCATTTCATTATACTCTGTATCTGTACGGGCATTTACTACAATAAGTGTCATTGTAAAAACTCCAATAAAGCACCCAACAAACAAACCGATGATTAGTCCGATTAAAAATTCCATAATTTACTCCTTTTGTGCATTAAATATTGTGGAATTATCAAGATACTTTTCCCTTATTTTTTTATCAAATCAGGATATCTGTCATTTTTTGGCTCCAAACTCTATCACAACCTTTTCTACTTCGTCAATTACTGTTTTATGTGTTCCGTCAAGATACCTTGTTTTATCCCCAGTCTATAACTCTGTTTTATGTTTTACTTCTTATATTTTGATATAAACTAATAACAGAACGATAATAAACTTTTTCATCCATATCACCCATTTTCTGATACATAAACCCTGCATCAAGATTTCCACACTGCTTGCAGCCAAAATGGTTAATAGGCACACCATATCCATCTCTCACATTCAGAACAATATTTTTGGGTAAAACTTTTACTTCCTTTTCAAATCCACATTTTGGGCAATAAAAATAATACATACTTTAAACCTCTTCATGTTAATTGTAGCTTTTCTCTCTTCTAAAATGCTTTATCATAGGTATAATGGTTTTTAACTATTATATTTATTTAGATACCTCAATTTCTTTTATGCGTTCTTCTTCACGCTTAAGTTTAAATTTAACAAAATCTTGCACTTTCTCATGATTATTAAAAATCAACCCTAGTTGGGTGAGCATAATAATAACATCAGCCATTTCTTCTGTAATGTTAATAGTAGCCTGATTTCTCGCATCTTGATCGTTTCGTTTAAAAGCCCTGCGTTCTTTGATAAGTGCTTTAATCAGCTCACTCATCTCCTCGATTGCTATATCAATCTGTGCCTCTTTCCCATATGTATCTATACACTTTTGCAGAATTTCACCTTCTGCCACGGGTAAAAAATTATTTTTTTCAGACATATTTCTTTCCTCACTTTCTGTAGTGACATCCTATCCGCCTAAAGAGGAGGGGAACTTATTGCCCATTTAGATTAAACAGTTTGCTTCGTTCAATGTTATAAATTAGTGTTTCCCAATTTCTATCAGTAAGTTATAATTCATTCCTGCAAAAATATTTCTTTGTTATTTAATCGCTTTAAAAGTAATTCCGTTTTCATTTGCATATGTTTCCGCATAGCTGTTTTCGTAGCCATAAATTGTAAGGTCATCGCAACCATCAAACGCACCCCAGCCTATATCAGTAACACTGTCGGGTATCGTTATGTTTGTCAGTCCACTACAACTGGAAAATGCACCCCAGCCTATCTTCGTAACACTGTCAGGTATTGTTACGCTTGACAGTGCTGTACAACCGTAAAACGCATAATCATTTATTGATGTAACACCTTTTCCTATCGTTACGTTTGTCAGTCCGGTACAACTGGAAAATGCATCCCAACCTATCTTCGTAACACTGTCAGGTATAATTACATTTGTTAGTCCTGTGCAACCATCAAACGCCCCCATACCTATCTCCGTAACACTGCCGGGTATGATTACACTTTTAAGCCCTGTGCAGCCGCCAAACGCATAATAGCCTATTGATGTAACGCTGTCGGGTATTGTTACGCTTGTCAGTCCCGTGCAGCCATCAAACGCAAAAACATCTATTGATGTGACAGACTTACCGTCAATTTTGGAAGGAATAACAACATCTCCGCCGTTTCCGGTATAACCTGTTATCGTCACACTGCCGTCCTCGTTTTCTTCCCATTTAAAAACCTCGACAGTCATTCCTATATTTATAACCATATTAATTCTCCTTTCAACTTTTAAATTTTTTAAAATCAAATTATATTAACCCTCAATATAATGTTTACCATCCAAAAGAACAAATCAAAAAAAACAGTCATACGGATAGTACTTGCATTTTCAGTTAGTCTGAGTGGTGGGACTTGAACCCACAATTACATAAACATAAATCATGTAGTCTACCAATTGACGTACACTCAGATACAAATTCCTATGACCGGTAGGAATTATGTTTTTTATATCACGGACTCACATCAAAACCATATTGATTGCCGCAAAGGTCTATGGAGCGAATAAAGGGATTTGAACCCTCACCACTTGGAAAACAAGTATGCTGACCAATTGAACACTATATTCGCATATGGTGTAGGAGAAGGGATTTGAACCCTCACGGTTTTTACACCAGCGGATTTTAAGTCCGATGCGTCTGCCGATTCCGCCACTCCCACATATATAGCTGCAAGACCCTTTTCAAACCAACTTGCAGCAGGATTTTACCAACTTTTATGAAGAACAAAGGAGATTTTTTAAAAAAAAACGTAATAACCGAAAAACATCTATAAAATTTGTAAGTATATAATTATAAAAAACAACAGTTTAATATAAAATAGTTGGTAGGGTTTTGTATTAACCAATTAATTTTGTTTGTCAATGTTTTCCAAAAATAAATCCATTAAATTAAATCTTCGCCGATTAGTCCATACATCAGAGGCAAACATCGGTGTGTACCAGAATTCTTGCCCCTCTTTTTCTTGTGGAAAAAGAACTGATTTTCCGGTTGGCGGATTACAAAGAGTATTAGCAATTATGACATACCCGGCACAACCAAGCATCGATAACTGAATATAGCACATAAGACCAGCTATTCTATCAATATCTTGTGCTACAAACAATGCGTGGTTTTGGTAATTGATATTATGTTCTTTAAGAACATTAGCCATAGCAATCAATGTTGCTCCTGCACCACAAGCCGGGTCATTTATAGAAGCCCAACCCTTATCGGAAATTGTACTCTCTACCCCATCTACTGTAATTGCTGCCATTGTTCGACATACACAGTATGGAGTGAAGAATTGACCTTTCCAATGGTTGTTAAGATTTAATTTCATAAACAAACTACCAAGAAAATCTTGTTCCTGATTTTCTTCAAGTGATTCTACAACATAGGCAAATAGTTTTGCAACATTCTCAACACCACCAAGTCTTTCAATACACTTTTTATATTCTTTTTCACGTTCATCATGACTTTTGCCTTCCCTATCAACTGCATTCGCAAGTGAACAAGCAGTTGCAGTAATAAAGTCAGTCCATACTTGCCAAGAACTTCTTGAATAACACAATGAATTAAAAGTGTCAAGAAATAGTTTTTCTGATTTACTTATTGACTGTGCTGTAATCTTCCCAGCCATCATACTTACCTCTTTTCAAATATTCAACACTTTATCTTAATTATATTATATCACGTTTTTATTATTTGTCAATTCTTTTTCTGATTTAATTTTATAATTTTTAATAAGAGTTTTTATAAAGTGTTCCGCCTATAGAGGTTGAGAACTTCTTGCCTGTTTATCAAGAAATCAAGACAGAAGAATTCAAGACACAAAACGGACGAACTCCATAGCAAAAGCCACAATCATCCCAGTCCAGAATACCACCGGAGTTGACACAGCAAACGTCACGAGCGTAACGCTTATCGTATGTAACCCTGGTTGCAATCCACCACCAATCACCGTATACCTTCAAGAACTCACGATAACGACGGTAGTTCTCGGTAGTCAGGATAGACACCTTATCCTTGCAAGTCTTCCCCTTGCCAGAGCCATCATCGGCAACAAGATTAACGGTATGCTCTACAATGTTATCTATTCCAACAGCCGCAACAATCTCGTTCAAAAACTCACCATTGCAATATTTACGAACATCGCTGATAATATAGTCGCCAGTATCACCGAAGCACATCTCTTTAGTACAAGCTTTCGTAATAATAGCTGTGGTTTCAGTACCATGACCAAGTACAATATATTCACGATTGCCCAACTTCACGGTAGAACCAGGCTTTACGCTTCCAAGAGTAACCTTGTTGTCCTCGGCAAGCAAAATGGCAAACTTGCCATCCTCAGACTGATTTACAGTTATTTTAATATTGGGAACATTATTAATAACCTCAATTTCCATTTTAATACCTCTTTCTTATTTGTTTTTTTGATTTACTGTATTTATTATAGCAGATCTTTTATAATATGTCAATACTTTTTCTGATTTAATTATATTTTTATAATAATTTTTCAAGGCTTTCAATAAAAGAAGCTTGTGAGAAACTATGAGGACGGCAACGAGGTTCTGGGCAAATATTGGAAGATGTTCGAGCAGGAATATCCGAGTGTCCTCAACGAGTACCTTATTCAACACACCTTCTTCATACACATTTAAGTTAAACATCGAATAACTTTCTTAACCGGCATTGACACAGGCGGATAATATAATGTTTCAATACGTGTAACTGTTATTCTTTTAATACCGAATTTTGTATGTACCAAAATCTTGCTACCAACCACAATATTATCATCCGACTTTATTTTCTTCGGCAATCGCCAAACATATTCTTTACCATTAGCATGGCACCCGAATATATAAATTGTTTTATTTTTATATTTCTGATTTATAGAAACGACTTTCACATCTTCTATACCGTTTTCCAGTAAAACCAGATAACCAATATATCCATCAATAAGATAGCCGTTTTTATTAACTACGATTTCTCTATCAATAGTTCCATGCTTCCTAAAGTATTCCCTGCACTTCTGGAGTTTTCTATTTGAAGGAATCGAAATTTTAAAGTCATCTTGAATTTTAATATCTGAAATTTTCATATTTACCTCCTACTTAAAAAGCTCATTTAGCTTTCTCGGTTGATATTCTCTTGTTTTAAGTTTTCCAATTGCTACTTTTATATCTGCAAGCATCTCGGAATTTACTTTGCATTCTCCAAGTTGAACCAAAATCTGTAATTCATCTTTTATTTTACGGCGTTTTTTTAATCTTCCTCTTAGCATATTAAAAGCAAGCCAACCTTGATAAGCATTAAACTTTCCGAATTCTATATAATGGTTAATATCGCTAATCTCTTTATCAACATCGCTTAATGCCGCACTTAATGTATTTCTACGTTGCTCGGCACTCTGAATAAAGCCGGCGAAGTTATCAATATCAACCGACAAATCAGAAAGCTGGTTTTCTTCAATCGTTTCATCTCCAATTCGTTTTGCTGCCTCATCTTTTGGTTTAATCACCATATCAATTCTATTTATGGTTGTTTCTTGTTTGGGAGCATCTTCGATTTCGACGATTCTATATCTATTTCGTAGGTTTCTACTAATACAGTTTACAAGTACATTTGACGCTTTTCCCCGTTGCTCCGCTACGATAAATATATACAAATTTGTAAAAAACTAATATATCTATACTGTGTCATTCCTCACGAAACGCCTTCCTGTTTCACTGTGTTCATTTTTGAGATGACAAGTCATACTCTACTCATGTTTGCTGTAACACTCCACAGGCTTAAATTCCCCGGTAGCGACAGGTACATATCAGCAT
>CANPXK010000129.1 GCA_947585965.1 uncultured Clostridia bacterium | reverse complement strand
GTACCGGGCGAGGCAAAAGAAGATGCGGAGGGTCTGCAAACAATGCGTGACCTTGCAAGAAATATGTCATTTCTGATAAAAAGCATCTCTCTCGGCAAGGAACGGTTCGGACTGCCCGAAAGGGAGCCGTGGACTCCGACACATTTCATAAGGTAAAATTTAAGGAGCTGCCGCACAAGCGTAAAAAAACGCAGAGCGGCAGCATTTGCATTTTTACATAAAATTTGCATAAAAAAAAGACGTAACCGAATTACGTCAATTTTTTAGTGTACAATTTTTTCTCGACTTCCGCAATCGCATTGAAAACCGTAAGACACTGCGGAAGTATCTCTATGTTGTATATATTTACGGCTTATTTTTCAAATACCTCAGCACATTCTTTCAGCTTTGCCGTAATTTCTATATGCTGCGGACAGGCTCGCTCACATTGACCGCAGCATATGCAGTCCGATGCCTTTGCACCGTCAAGCGTAAGCTTACGATAATCCTCCTGTGACTGTTCAAGCTGACCGCTGCCGATACGCTTATTCATGACGGCAAATATATCCGGAATATCAATCTGCTTCGGACAGCCCTTTGTACAGTAGCGGCAGGCTGTGCAGGGGATTGTTTTTGATTTCCCCAATATTTTCTGAGCCTTATGTATAATCTCCTGCTCCTCGGGGCTGAGTGGCTTAAATTTTTTCATGTAGGAAAGATTATCCTCCATCTGTTCTATATTTGACATTCCCGAAAGCACAGTCAATATACCGTCAAGGGAGGCTGCAAAGCGTATCGCCCATGAAGCCGGTGAGCTGTCGGGAGCATATTCACTGAACATTTCTCTTATTTCCTTCTGCGGAGATGCCAATGTACCGCCTTTGACAGGCTCCATTACAACTATTTTTTTACCATGACGTCTTGCTGTTTCATAATTTGCCCTTGAAGCAACCCTCGGGTTTTCCCAGTCGGCATAATTGATTTGAAGCTGCACAAAATCAACTTCAGGATGCTCGGTCAGCAGCTTATCGAGCAGCTCGGGTCCCGAATGAAAGGAAAATCCCACATAACGAATATTCCCCAGCTTTTTCTGTTCTGCGGCAAATTCCCAAATATTGAATTTATCGTACTTTTTATAGTTATTATCCATGATACAGTGCAGGAGATAATAATCAATATAATCTGTTCCCATGCGTTTAAGGCTTGTATAAAACTGCTTTTTGGCTGCGTTTTCCGTCAGTGCAGTCTGTACAAAAAGCTTTGTTGCAATGGTGTAGCTGTTTCTTGGATGACGTTCCGTCAGGGCCTGTCTTGCCGCATCCTCCGAACCGGGATATATATGAGCCGTATCAAAATATGTAAAGCCTGCTTCCAAAAACATATCAACCATTTTCTTTGTTTGCTCAATATCTATGGCAAGCAGCTTTTTAGGCAGCCGCATAAGACCAAAACCAAGCTTGCCCGTGTTTTTTATATCTATATGTTTTCCTGACATTGTCATTCCTCCGTTTTTTCAGTTATTCATGCTATTCATTTTTTAGTACCAAAAAATCTTTCGGTCATAAGTCAAATCATATTTATTCCTAATAAATCCGCAAACCATATTTATCATCCTTGACAAAAAATACTAACGTACCGGTTCATAATCGGGCACGGATTGTTCGTCGGTCGCTTCCAATTTAAATATCACAGGACGAAGTCCGTCATTACAGCTGCAAATTGCAACACCGGGTTTCCTGATCCAATCGCCGAAATAAAATACATCATCTCCTGCTCCGTGTGCCAAAGCAAATACATATTGGTAAATCGCTTTCCATGCTTCATCACATAACCCCTCCGGCTTGGCATAATCAGCATAAAATATCTGTCCCTCTTTCAGCATAGGACAGACCGTAAGTCCGTTCACTCCGTATTCTTCGGCAAGCTCCTTGTCAAGTGTTGTTTTCAAGACAGTTATTCTTACTTTTTTCATATCTATCCTCCTTATTTCATCAATTCATCAGTCAGCCTCATAATCTCGGGTGCCAGCTTTTCACGCTTTCTTCTTACAATGCGGTTATAAATCGGATATGCGGAAATAATCCCGATAATTCCGATAATTCCGAGTATAATACCAAGGATAAAATACTGCTCCCAACCCGAGATCATTGTACAGCACATACCGACACCCATAAGGAGTGTACTCACAATACCTATCGTCAGTGAAATGACAGCGGCGGCCTTTGTTGAGCTTCGGTCAAGCCTGCGGAGCCGCTCCATATTTGTTTCCTGATTTATCGGCGGAGCGTACTTCTCCCTGATATTCTTTATTTCCTCCTGTTCCTTTGCGGAATATGTATAAACGAAAGCTTCGTTTTTTTCTTTCACGATGTCCGACTCCTCTCTTAATTTACGGATAATTATACAAAAATAATAAACTCATGAATTATCGGCTTTAAGCTTTTTCAGTCTTATATTTGCACGAACAATCATATATATTGCCATAATTATAACAACGGTACAGACTCCTCCACCCGTTGCACCTGTCATTATCCTTCGGAACATAGGATCATCATCGGTTCCGAACCGTGCAAGCATAGCAGTTTCAAGTGAAAGGACAGATACTAATGCCGCAACGAGGTTTATAGCCCTTGCAGCGGAAAGTATGGGGCTCTTCCGTCTGCGTGTCTTAACTATGTTCACCACAGCGGTTATTACCGTATAGAATGAATATATTGCCATTGCATAAATAAGCAGTCCCGGATAATCAAATCCCTTATTTTGGTATACCATAAAAACGACTATACCTGCAAGTGCCTGATTCATCAGAAGCAGCATAATGCCGCAAATCCGATACCTCCGAAGTTCTGCCGCTTCATCGCAGACATATACATGACGCATAAGCATTAACCTCATAACCGCTATAAGAATATAGTAGAATGCAAGTGCTATGAACCATGCTGAATGGTAATATATTCCCGAAAACATCTTCATAATGATATACAGAAGATTAATAATAAAGCTTATGCTGAGGGAAACCTTTGTGCGGAAACGTGCATCTGCGGAATATTTTGCTCCCAACTTTGTGGAACGAAATCCTTTTACAATGGGGTGAGCATTTATATACTGTTTCTCCCTTTTTAACAGTGCTTTTAGATACGGAAATCCTGTTATTGTAACAACCAGTGCATAAGCCGAGGAAACATAAGCAATATATTGAATTACGGAAATACTTATCTCAAAAGCAGCTACAATAATTATGAGTGCATAGCCTAAAAGTGCGGCAAGCAGTGTGGGAAGCGGCGGCAGACAAAAAATTTTTTTAAGAATACTCAGCAGCTTATCCATCCTTTATTCTCCCGATTTTAACACAAAATGTACTTCCTCTGCCTGCCTCACTTTCAACAGAAATATCCGCTCCTGCAATATCAACAACACGCTTGACAAGTGCAAGACCCAAACCGTTTCCCTGTGTAGCCCTTGATGTATCACCCTGATAAAACTTTTCAAAAATATGCTTTCCCGTTTCAGGCGAAATACCGCAGCCCGTATCGGAAATTTCCACAACCGCATTATCCCCCTCGGTTTTCAGCGAAAGAGAAACCCTTCCGTGCGGCTCGGTAAATTTCATGGCATTGGAAAACAGATTATTCCACACAAGAGATAAAAGCTCATCGTCCGATTCAATAAATACATCCTCCTCAATATCGGTCTCAATATCAATTTCCTTTTCCTCCCAGATAGATTCAAAATTCAGAAGACATTCCGCCAATTGCTCGCCGAGATTATATTTTTTATTTGTTGGATAGATATTCTGATTTTCAAGTCGGTTAAGCCTTAGTATATTTGTAATCAAATCCGCAAGACGTTTGGAGGATTCGGTTATCGCCTTTGCATACTCCATTCTCTGATTTTCGGTAAGATCCGGACTTTGCAGCATAGTTCCGTAATTCTGCATAACCGAAAGAGGTGTTTTCAATTCATGGGATACATTGGCAATAAAATCCGTTCTTAATGTTTCAACTCCGCTCAGTTCTTCAGCCATACGATTAAAATAGTTAATAATGGGGTCAAAGCTTACGCTGCTTGCAAATCCGGACACAGGTTTCAGACGCACCGAAAAATTACCGTCCATAAGCTTCTGAAATCCCTCTGTTATCCTACGCACGGGTCGTTCCACCGTAATTTTACGCCTGACTGTATCTATTATCGTGCAAAGCAGACTCAGAATAACGATATTGCAAAATGTAAGTATTGCTGCCATTCTGATATTATCTTCAGTAAAGGATATCTCCATACTTTTTTGAAGGGTAAGAAGGAACAAAGTCATGCAGCAGGTAATGACGAATCCGATAAGCAGGAAGAATGTAACATAATTCTTCAATCCGAACAAAAAACGTTCAAGGCGTGAATTATCGTTCATTTTACCACCGCCTTGTAACCAAGCCCGTGAACCGTCCTTATCTCAAATGCATCACAGTCCTCAAATTTTCCACGAAGCTTTGTCATATATACGTCAACGGCTCTCGGTGCCGTATTGGTTTCCGCATCCCAAAATTCGTCCATAAGCTGAGTACGTGTAAAGGTCTTGTTCGGGTATGACAAAAGCTTATAGATTATATTAAATTCCCTTGCAGTCAGCGAAATATCGGTACCGTCATAAACCGTTGTACGATCATCCATATCAAGTGTAAGCTTCCCTATTTCAAGCTTATGCGACTGTGCAATTTTCGCCCTTCGCAAAAGTGCCCCGATTCTCAGAATAAGCTCGTCAAGGTCAACGGGCTTTACCATATAGTCATCAATACCTATCCTGAAGCCCCTTTGCTTTGAGGCAAAATCATCCCGTGCCGTCAAAAAAAGAATAGGTATATCCTCATTGAGGGAGCGTACCGTTTTAGCAAATTCATATCCATCGGTTCCGGGCATCATGATATCGGATACAATCAGGTCAAATGTATTTCCGTACATAGCATCATAGGCATCATCGGCACCATGACAGCCCACAGCCTGATAACCGCTGTTATTCAGAAAAGTACATACGGTTCGGTTCAGATTCTTATCATCCTCCACAACCAATATTTTAAACATAAGCATACCCCCATTCGTTGTATTATTTATTATATCATTTAAATGTTAAGGTTTTGTTTACGTTACAGTTATATGAAAAATTTTGCCCCGCATATAAAGCAATGCGAGGCGTAGACAATTGATAAATATGTTATTAATTTTAGTGTTTTCCGGGGATATCGGAGTCTTTTGATGTAAAACCTATTTCAGTCCCCTCACCATGGGAATAAGGCACAAAAGCATAATTATTCCCACAATTCCTACCGTAATACCCCAAAGCATTATATTCCACACCATCGCCATACACATTCCCAGACCGAAAACAACAGCAGCCAAAATGCCAAAGAGTGTTATACCCACTGTTCTGCCGTTAAAAACAATTGCCGGCTTTCCGTCCATTTTTCTGCGTACGAGCAACATCACCAGAAGTATAACCGCTCCTATTGCTCCGATTACAATTCCCTGTGTCATGGCATTCCATTCCGGAATCAGTGCCATACACATACCGAGTGCAAACAGAATACCTCCGACGGTACCGAGTATAAGTGTTACAAAATTTTTCTTTTTCATAATAAATACCTCCCATTAAATTATTATTTGAATTGTTTTTCAACTGTTGATTGTATTTTAGCCCGATAATGTTTTTGTAATTTTTATGTTTTGTTTAAATTATATTAAAAAACAACGGCAACCATATATAATTAACCCCCAAGAATCAGAGTTAAATCTGATAATCGGGGGTTTTATAATTCAGTTTTTATCATCGGAAACAGACCTAAAGATATAATCCTTTCATATCCGCACCTTCCAGTTTGAGAAGGTACATTTTTTTATCCAATCCGCCTGCATATCCTGTAAGTTTTCCGTCTGAGCCTACAACTCTGTGACAGGGAATTATAATGGAAATCGGGTTATGCCCCACCGCTCCTC
>CANPXK010000128.1 GCA_947585965.1 uncultured Clostridia bacterium | reverse complement strand
TCACTGCTTACAATAGTTACAGACTTAAGACCGCTTTCGGCAGGATATCCTGTTTTCGGGTTCATTATATGATGATATGTCTTACCGCTTTTTTCGTCCGTAAAATATCTTTCATAACCGCCAGATGTAATGACAGCCTTATCGCTTATACTTATGATCCCCATAAGGCTGTCTGTATTTTCGGGAGCATCGGGATCGGTTATTCCGCATTTCCACATACTTCCGTCTGTTTTATTCCCAAGGCACTGAACATTTCCGCCGAGTGATACAATACCCGATTTAATTTTGTATTCCTCAAAAATATCCATTATTTTATCACTTGTATAGCCCTTTGCAATACCTCCGAAATCTATACCCATATTTTCTCCGAGCCTGACAGTGCTGTTACCGTATGTAAGCTTATCAAAGCCGCTGTCAGATATAACCTTTTTTATGTCCTCTCCATCCGGTACTGTCTGCTTATCACCCGTAAAGCCCCACAAATCCATAAGCGGATATACGGTTATATCATATGCTCCGTCCGTGTTTTTATATATCCATCCCGCTCTCTCAATAAGCTTTTCCGTATCCTCGGAAAGACTTCCCTCTCCCGTTTTGTTTATTTTATATACCTCGCTGTCGGTATTTCCGACAGACAGTAAATTATCCAGTCTGTGTATTTCCTTTTCTGCCTCATCAACGGCACTGTCCGCATTTTCTCCGTATGCCGTAACTGTCATATACGTATCCATAGCGAAAATTTCCCTTGTCGCCGAGTGTATATCCTCCGGTTTTTCATTACCGCCGTTTTTACCGTCCTGATTATCCTCACAGGCGCAAAGAACGAATATAAAATTCAAAACCAGCAATATACTTAAAAATTTTTTCATAAATACTCCTATTCAAAAAGCTTATCAGGCAGGCGTTTTACAAGCATATATCCGAGTAACCCTATAAGCGCACCCGACGCCGCTCCCGTAAACCATAATACGGCAAGATACCACAAAATACTCGTTGTATTCATCATAAGCATAGCGATAAGTATCTGTCCCACATTATGAAAAATACCTCCTGCAATACTAACGGTTATCTCTTTCAGCTTTCCCGTTTTTTTCAGCAATATCATTACAAGCGTTGACAACATTCCTCCCGACAGGCTGTAAAGCAACGCCGAAGGTCCTCCGAACAAAAATGACACCAATACTATCCTGAGTACATTGACAGACATTGCACTTCCGCTTCCCATTTTATACAGTGAAATTATAACTATGACATTGGTAAGCCCTATTTTCATACCGGGCATGGGAAAAAACGGCGGTATCTGTGCTTCAAGCCAACTTAGCACAACAGCAAGCGCCGTTATCATTCCGTATACGGTTATTTTTTTTATATTAACTTTATTTCTTTTATTCATAGCCCTACTTTACAATTATATCAATATCGGATTTATCTCTCTGCTTTTCCCCTGTTATCTCAATAACAGTCTTATGCGGCAGGCAGATTACGGATTGACCGTTCATGCTGATTTTTCCCTGATTAACGCAAAGCTTATCGGGGCAATCGGCTTCACTTATATATGCCTCTCCGTTTTCAATCACAAGTACGTTTGTTCCTCCTATGCCGTTTATTGTAACCGTTCTGTTTTCCGCAAGGGGATATACGGCAGTCACCTTTCCGTCAACTCTGACTTCAACGGAATCACCTCCCTGTCCGCTGAGAAATGCAGACAGAAATATAACCCCTCCGACTGCAAGAAGTACGCATACAAGCAAAATATCGAATTTAATCTTTCCGAAAATACTTCTTCCCTTTTTCATTGCTTCTGTACCGCATTTTTTTCGGTAATGCTGAAAAACAGCTCCTCAAGATTTTCTCCGGTTTCCTCAACCTGCCTGCGCGTGCGTTCGGCTTCAATTCTTCCGTTCATCATTATGAAAACCCTGTCCCATACGCCCTCAACGCTGTCAAGCATATGAGTGGAAATTACAATGGTAGTACCCTTTTCTTTCATTTCCGCAAGCATAAGCTTAAGCTCCTTTATTGCGTGCGGGTCAAGACCAACAAGCGGTTCGTCAAAAAGAAGTATTTTTGGTTCAATAAGCATTGCACAGCATATACTGATTTTCTGCTGCATACCCTTTGACAATTCCTTGCCGAGCTTATCTCTTTTATCCGTAAGCTCCAGTCGGTACATAAGCTCCTCCGCCCTGCCCTGCCAGTTTTCAAGGTTATACGCACGTGCGATAAATTCCATATGCTCCCACACGGTAAGAAGCTCAAACGGTGCAGGTATTTCCGGAACATATCCGAGTATTTTTTTTGCCTCTGTACTTTTATTTTTATATCCGCACAGCTCAATTTCACCCTCGAAACGCAAAAGACCGGCGATACATTTTATTGCCGTTGATTTTCCGGCACCGTTAGGACCGGCAAGCACGGCTGTTTCTCCGTCATTTACCATAAACGTAAGATTATCGTTTGCGACAAACCTATGATATTTTTTTGTCAGATGAGATACATTAAGCAAAGCAATCACTCCGTTGGACTTTTGATATACCCATTATAACATAATTTCCTCCCTTATTAAAGTGGGAACGGAAATTTATTGTATCAGGATCAGTACAAAATTAAAAGTCCGATTGCCGCACATATTCTTACGGACAATCGGACTTAATTATAAAATTATATTTTATTCGGCTATAAATTTTATATTTTTTTCCTTTGCATATTCCTCCGCAGCGGAGCCGCTTTTTCCACGTATGACAATATCCTTATAACCATAGTTATCAAATGCCATATCTCCTATTTCTGTAACGCTGTCAGGGATATATACATCTGTCAAAAATAAACAACCGTCAAAAGCCTGCCTGCCTATCTTTTTAACACTATTCGGTATTTCTACACCTATCAGATTAGGACAACATGGATATTTACCACTACCCTTACTGTAACTCTCATCTAAAACATTTAATGTATAATCCAATGGGACAAAATACGAGTTGATTTCTGTTGTTCCTTCTTTTATGGATATTATTGTATTTTCGGGCATTTCTCCCTTATATTTATAAGCTACTTTTCCAATATAAACCACACCGTCAGGCTGAGAAGCATACCATGCGGTATCGGAGAATGTTCCTGTCATTTTAATAGGATTCTCATATATATCCGTTATGGCATCCAAATTATTTATATTTGCCAAAGCAGTACAACCGCCAAATGCTCCATTTCCTATCCTTAAAACACTGCTTAAGATATCAATACTTGCTAAGGATGTACAGTCGAAAAAGGCTTGGTCTCCTATCACTGTGACACCGTTGGGTATTACTATGTTTGTAAGGTTTGCACAACCAAAAAATGCACTGCCAGAAACACTTGTCGTATCAGCTTTCAATTGTATACTTGTATTTGCAGGCATTTCACCTTTATATTTTATAGCCGCTTTTCCGGCATATACAACACCGTCAGGCTGAGAATCATACCATTGTGTATCGTCGAATGCTGTCGAAGCCACTTCTGTAGTGTTTCCTAAAATATTTACACTTGCCAATGACGTACACCCCGAAAATGCACTGTCACTTACTATTTCAACACTATCGGGGATAGCTATACTTGTTAATGCCGTACAGTTTGAAAAGGATTCATATCCTATATTCGTAACGGTGTTGGGTATATCTATGTTTGTAAGGCTCGTACAATTAGAAAAGACTCTATCCCCTATATCCGTAACGGTGTTGGGTATATCTATGTTTGTAAGGCTCGTACAATCGGAAAATGCATCGTTTCCAATCGTCGTAACTCCACTTTCTATCTTTACGCTTGCGAGTTTCTGACAATTTTGAAATACATCATCTCCAAAACTCTTGACACTGCCGGGGATAGTTATATCTGTAAAACCCCGACATCCGGAAAATGCATCATTTCCTATTTTTGTCACCGAATCGGGAATTGTTACGTTTTTCATAACTGGACAACTGGAAAAAGCACTCGCTCCAATCTCGGTAACACCGTCAGGTATATTTAATTCCGACAGCTGAGAACAGTATGAGAATGTGTTATCACCTATTGTCGTAACACTGTCGGGGATATCTATACTTACGATATCGGGTTTATTCTGAAACGCTCCCAAATCATTGCTTCCATTCTCATCTTCACTGATTTCCCCTATTTTCACAACAGGCTTACCCTCAATTGTATCGGGTATAACAACCTCGGTATCTTTGCCATTGTACCTTGTTATAACAACTCCATTGGCAACAATTTCGTATTCGTAGTCTTTTGCCGTATCTACTGACACCTCAGACGCCTGACTGCTCTCCGGCTTTTCCTCCGCGGAGTTCTGAGAAAGCGGCTCATTCTGTGAAACCACCGAATTTTCCACGGGTACCGAATTATTATTATTTCTTATAACAACAGCCGCCGTAATACCTCCGCCGACAATCGCCACCGCCGCTGCACCCGCTGCAATTCTGGACGCTGTAGTTTTAAGGAATACGCCTTTTCCGGCTTTCGCCGCTGTGGAGGACGCGGCAGCTGATACTTTGCCTCCTGCGTTCACTCCCGCCATCACTTTTTTAGAAATAACGGAAAATACCGGTGCATTTGTATTTCCTGCCGCCTGTCCTATGAGTGAGGGAAAAATCGTAAACGGAATGACAGCATAGAGCCGAGTGCCTTCCTTATCGAGCTTTTCAAGACCTGTCCTGATTTCCTTTCTTGCCGCCGAAAGATAATACTTCGTTGTTGAAACGGATAAGTCAAGAGCCTCAGCTATCTCCCTTGTCGACATACCGTTATAATAATACATTATAATAACAAGCCTTTTGTTTTCATCAAGACCATTGATGATTTCCATTATAAGCCGGCTTGCTTCCTTCTTGTCAATTGACTCGTGCGGAATAACCTCTGTATCGGTTTCTTCGTCAAGCTTGTTAATTTCAATCTCATCGGCAACCTCTGAAAATAATAAAATCTTTTTCCGTTTCAGAAAATCATTACAGCAATTTACTACTATCCTCTTGAGCCAGCTTTCAAATGATTCGGGCTTATCCAAGGTATTCAGACGGGTAAAAGCCTTTATGTAGCTCTCCTGCAAAATATCCATTGCATCTTCCTCATTATGCGTCATGCTCAGTGCAATGAAATATGCGGAATCCTTTGTCATTGTATAAAGTTCCTCAAATGCCGACTCGTCACCCGAAAGGGCAGACTTTACAAGTTCCTTGTAATTTTTACTCATATTTTTTCCTCCAATCTTAAATTTCAGGGTCCTGTTTTTTGTATCAATATATTTTTATTTCCCGTACGCCGTTATCATAATATGAAATGCAAAAAATATCCCCTATACAATATAGACGATTGAAAAATACGGACGGACAGTAAAAATAAAAATTTTTTTATTTTTTACCTGTGCAGGTTAAAATCAACGAAAAAATCCGGAATCATGAATAATCAAACCGATCCCGGATATTTCACGATTAGCATATTTTTCAGATAGCTTTCAGTCCGCTCTTAGCTTCAAATTCCTCAACAGTCATATCCGCTTCCTTGGCAGCCTGCGGAACTGTCAATATTCCTTTTTTTACAAGTGCAACGAGTGCCTTTATTATTCCCTTTGCTTCACCTATTGCCTTACCTCTTTCTTCGCCTATTGCCTTGCCTATTGCTTGGTTTTGCTCTGCTAAAGCAATATCATACCTCTCACGGAGATATTTTTCATCAAATAATTCGGATAACATGGTCTCTGCCTCCTGTCCATGTGCACTTAGCTCCGGCAAATTGCAGCATTTTATTAACATCAGGTAGTTTTTAAGCCGCTCTTAGCTTCAAATTCTTCAACAGTCATATCCGCTTCCTCGGCAGCCTGTGGAACTGTCAATATTCCTTTTTTCACAAGTGCAACGAGTGCCTTGATTATTCCCTTTGCCTCGCCTATCGCCTTACCTCTTTCTTCGCCTATTGCCTCGCCTATTGCCTTGCCTATTGCTTGGTTTTGCTCTGCTAAAGCAATATCATACCTCTCACGGAGATATTTTTCATCAAATAATTCGGATA
>CANPXK010000127.1 GCA_947585965.1 uncultured Clostridia bacterium | reverse complement strand
CTGAATTTCAGGCTTGACAATGACGAGGCAGGAAGAACTGCTGTAAAGATTTATAAGGAGAAATATGAAGCAAAGGGATATGAAGTAAATTTTGTTTTCAGTAAAAACAAAGATGTAAACGAGGATCTGCTGCTTGCACAAAAGCAGCTTAATAACAATAAAAAAATGAGAAGATAAGAGGAATATTTCCCGCAGATCAACTGTATTAAAACTTTAGTTATATTAAACAAAAAAATCAATAAAAAATTGGTATATATTTTGACGGTTCAATTCTATATTTTGCTTGACTTGCACCAGCAAATATGATATAATAATAACTGTAAGGAGATATCCTTAAAAAAATAATTAAAAAGAGGTTGATTTTTATGGAAATTTTTTCTCACGAATACAAGTCTGCGGTTTTGAATAACTACGTTGAGAGCTGCATGGAATTTGCACACGACACACAGGATTTATTAGACCGACCAACCGAATATCCATTTTATTTGACTGATGGGCGTGGAGGATATCAAAAATCCTATGACGGTGGTTGCGGCGGCATTGACGTGGAATGGGCTTTTCATCTTTCGGATGAAAGAATTAAAGAGCTTGCACCAGATGAACTGTTACGTACTTTTTTGGATCTGCTTGATAATTGTACAGGGGATATAGAAAACGAGGATGATATCAATCTTGTAGAAAAGATTGTAGATAAATATGAAAAAATTGAAAGTGGTATATATTACAACTTTAAGAAAAAGATAAAAAATAATGAAGCCAACAAGAAAGAAGCCGAGAAAGAAGCCAGCGAGGCTTATACTGAAACTTTCTTCAAGCTCATTGATGAAATTCTTGAGATCATGATTGAACGTAAACTTTCAAGTCAAAGTGGTATTTATTGTGCAAACAGCGTTTTAGGTATGCTTGAGGAGATATAAAAAAGGTAAGGAAAAACCTTTAAACCAGAAAGGATAAATATTATGAAGAAGATCATAAAGAATCGTGTCTATGACACGTCTACAGCAAAAAAAATCGGAGAATTTTCTAACGGATTGAGTTATTCGGATTTTGATTATCTGCGGGAAACTTTGTATCGAAAAAAGACCGGAGAGTACTTCCTTTACGGAGTCGGCGGTGCAAGAACGTGGGCTGCCTACCAATCCGGGGATATGTGGGGTGCCGGCGAACAAATACAGGCCATCAGCCTAAAAGAGGCACAAGAATGGGCTGAAAAATATTTAACGGCTGACGAATACTTAGCAGAATTCGAGCCGGATAGCGATGAAGAGATAAATATAAGAATCAGAGTCGATTCGGAGACGAATAAAAAAATAGAGGAAAAAGCTGAAAAGGAATGTCTAAGCAAGTCGGAAATTATCAGAAGAGCTATTAAAAATTACATATAAGCAAATGACAAATAAAGGGACTGTCGCAAATAAGTAAAAGAGATTTCGACAGCCCTTTATTATTTATATTATACCAGCTCATTGAGAGGTATGAGGGTCTTCTTGTTGTTAAACAGCTCTGTTTTAGTAATATTAAACAAAAAAATCAATAAAAAATTGGTATATATTTGTTGGTTCAATTCAATATTTTACTTGACTTGCACCTAAAAATATGATATAATAATATCATCAAGGAAAGGAAAATCCTTAAAAAACCAGAAAGGAAAATATATTATGACAAAATACTATTTAATTAGAACAGACGCTTACAATGAGGTTATCGCCACTGAAGGCAAACGGGCGTACTCCTGTGCTTATGACTGTAACGGAATTGACGTGAACTCAGGTGTTGATTTATATCCAGAAGACCCGGAAGTTACTGGCTGTAGTGAGGAAACTGCTTATAAAAAACTTTTAAAGAAATTTAGAGAGGAATACAAAAAACTTGATTTATATAACATGGATGACATTATTCAAGATTACGGAGCCGATGATATTTTTGCTTTTGACGAAGAAGATTTTGAAATAGTCGGTTTAGTTGCGGAAGTAGAATAGTATTAAAATTAAAAATAAACAAGTATCCCCCTGTACCAAACTCATCGAGCGGTATGGGGGTTTTCTGTCATTAAAGGAGGGAAAATCATGCAGGCGTATTTCAGATTGTCTAATAATATTCTGGACTGTGGACTTACACCAAATGAACTTAAGGTGGCTGTCTATCTGTATAGCTGCGTCTTTAACAATTCTTTCTCTGTTAGAATCCGGCAGCATACCATAGCCGATAAATGTGGAATAAAAAAGATTGAAACTGTCGGGAGTATAATTTGTAAGCTGATTAAAAAGGGCGTTATAGAGCGTGTCAGCCGTCCTTACAAAGCGAACGGTCAACTCGGTACGTACATTTATAAGCTGAAAGCTGTTGCGGCAAGAGGATTTTTTAAAGTAAAAAGATACATTCTCGGCAAGCTCTCAGGAGTGCAGTTAAGAATGTATCTTTTTATTTGCCGTGCAGTTACCAAGAAAAACACTATGTGGAACAGCTTCAATGACATCGCTCGTGCTTTGCAGATTGGCAGAAATAAGGTTGTATCCGTAATTAAGGAACTCGTTGGTCTTGGGTTTATACGAAAATTAAAGGTTTTGAAAAAGGATGGCAGTTACTCGGATAATCATTACTCTGTTGCAGATCCGGCAGTGCAGGAAAGGTCAGATAATAAAAAAGAAAGTCCCAAACAAGCCTCTAACCTGTTCGGAACTAAAAAAATATTTCAAAACTGTTATTATGATAAACCTTATTCTGTTAAATGTCAAGGGGTAAGCTGCAATTTTTTTATTTTTTACAGTGGGTGTTATTTTTCAAAGTAAACGCAACATAAGCACAAAAACCTGTTGCAATAAGTATGACGAATAATAGGTTGCATTAAATTTGAGAAAAGAGAAGAAAACATAAGAAGAATGTTCAATCCCCCATGGGGGATTGGGTTGCATTTAGTCTGAATAATTGAGATAATAATGTCAGGGGTGATAATGATGTCACATCTGACATTATCAGACAGAATAAAAATAGAAATGTGTCTAAACGAAGGAAAAAAGTTAAATGAGATTGCAGATGAAATTGAAAAGAATCGCTCAACGATTGGACGAGAAATTCGCAATCATCTGACATTGGTAGACAAAGGTGCAATTTATAGGATAAAGAATCGCTGTATATGGCGTACAAGCTGTAATGAACACTATATATGCAAAGATAAACCTGATTGTACAAGAAAGTGTTCAACCTGTGCTAAATGTAATACCAATTGTTCAAAATACGTAGAAGAAAGGTGTAAGTTATTGAACCAAGCTCCGTATGTATGTAACGGCTGTGACAAACAGAAGAAATGTGTGCTTATGAAAAGCTACTACATTGCAGAAAACGCAGAACAGGAATACAGGACTACTTTAAGAGAATCACGTCAAGGTTACAATATGACAATGAGTGAACTCAGACAAGTAGATGATATTGTTTCCCCATTGTTGAAACAAGGTCAGTCTATTTATCATATCTACACTACAAATACAAATAAGCTACCTGTATCAGCCAGTACCATTTCACGGCTTATAAAGGATCGTCAGCTGACTGCAACAGTCCTTGATCAGCAACGTGTTGTAAAACTCAAGCTCCGAAAAAGCAAAAGACCGGAAAAGAAAGTGGATCGAAAATGTCGGGTAGGCAGAACAATGGAAGATTATCGCAACTACATAAAGGAGCATCCCGATGTTTCTGCCGTTCAGATCGATACTGTAATCGGTAAGATAGGTGGGAAATGCCTGCTTACAATCATTTTCCCGAAAGCCGAATTAATGCTTGCTTTTCTTTGCAACTACCATACTGCTGCCTGCATAAGTTCTAAATTTGAATACTTATATGAAAATTTAGAAGATGATTTTAACTCACTTTTCCAAGTCATCCTTACGGATAACGGAACTGAGTTTTCCGACCCGTCTTCTATTGAATTAGCTCCGGATGGCTCTGTGAGAACAAAGGTATTCTACTGTGATCCTATGGCATCTTGGCAAAAAGCGGAGGTTGAGCGTAATCATGAATTCATTCGCCGGATTTTGCCAAAGGGGACTTCTTTTGATAACTTATCCCAAAAACAGGTTAACCTGATGATGTCTCACATTAATTCGTACAAACGTCCTTCTTTAGGAGGTCGATCTCCTTTTGAAATGTTTGCCTTTCTCTTTGGACAGGAAATGCTTGACAAGCTGTTGCATTTAACCTGCCAAACGACCATACAACCTTCAGACATCATCATCAAGCCATACTTGTTGAAATGATTTGTGTTAATATTTAACTCTTATTGGCGTTGCATTTACTCTGAAAAAAATTTTTGACTTGAATGTAACGTCTGTGTTTGTGTACCCTTTTTTATTCTCGAATGCTCTTTTTTACTGCTTTTTAGGGCTTTTTTCTTATTTTTATTCTTATTTACTCGTTATTTTCTCAGACTAATTGCAACCTGTTGCATTTTCTTTGATTTTGTTGCGTTTACTTTGAAAATTAACCGACTTCAAGTTCTAAATAGGATTTAAAGACTTACAAAAAGAGAAGTGCAGGTGGGGAGATTACAAGTCATCCATCTTTAGATATTGGGCAGAGATGATAAAATTAAATCAAAAAAAGTTTGACAATTTATTTGTATAGCGTTTTATTTATAGTAACAAAGTTGCTTAGTGGGGATTAAAAGTGGCAGTGCTGGTATATGGTGTGCTGTAAAAAATAATTAAATCCGAAAAAGTATTGACAAGTTAAATTGTTGATGATATAATATAAGAGTAGTAAATATCTTGCTATTATCGGCACTAAAAAAATATAATAGAAAGGAAAGGAGGCAGTATGATGGCGGCGTTCAGAATGGTTATAAACCTATTTTTTTATTCTAATATCAAGAATAATACATACGCTACCTAAATAGCAAGAATAATACATACGCTACTATACTGAATGTTATCCTGTTGACAACAAAGATGAACAAGGGATAGTTTTCAAGTAAATCAGAAAAACGCTTGACAAAATCTTTCTAAAATGTTAAAATGGTAAAAATGGAGGTGATGTACATGGCTGCTATGAACACAAAGGAAGTTTTTGATTTGTATTTTAAAGATATTCCTTATGATACAGCAAGGAAAAGTAGACCACAGGTTGACAGACCGGAGGTTTATGCCTATGAAACAGAACTTGGCAAACAGATATTTGATATGGATGTAGAAGAACTGTTTGGTTTGATTCTGTCGTTTAATAAAAAAAGAGAATTTGGTAACAGTAATTTTAGTATCTCTTATAGTTCTTATGACCAAATCGCTTCGACATATCGCTCAATTTGGAATTTTTATATTGACAATATTGAAATCATTAGAAACCCGTGGAATGATAAAAGAATGCGTGGAGCTGCTGCAACAAAAAGACTTGCTGAGTCTAAAACGGCGTTCACATATGATATTATCGAAAAAGTCCTTTCTAAAATAAATCAGGATTACGAAGATACTATTTATGATTACGGGAAGTATTTGGAATGTCTGATTTTGCTTTTCTATAATGGATTTGCAGAGGCTCAAGAAATTGTATTACTAAAGGAAGAATCTATTAATTTTAAGACACATGAAATTAAGCTTCCGGGAAGAACAATCCGTCTTTCCGATAGGTGTTTTGAGTTGTTAGAGTATTTCCATAGTTTAAATGAAATAAGTGCTCCGCGTGGAAAATATGCTGCCGTACCTTATCAAGACGGATATTTTAAAATTGCAATAAGGACGAAAGAAGTTGAAGCATTCCAAGAAAAAACTCTTGTAGAAGTTGGTGCAATACTTACTCGCAAAATTACAATGAATATAAGAAAAAAATATGGCATTGACATTAACTATCGTATTATTTACCTCTTAGGATTCTATGATTATATAGTAAGTAGAGCCGGAGAGGAAAGAACAAGGGAACTTATAACATCTGTTCGTAATAGCACCGATGCACACGAGTTATTAAAATACGCAAAAGAATATGGTGTTGTTGCTGAAAATGTTTCTTATATTAAAAAACTTTTAAGACCGTTTATTTAGTTCTAAAAATCGTAGGCTGTAAAAGCAGCCTTCGGTTTGAAGTGAAAAAATTAAATCAGAAAAACCAACGAAAGGAGTGGTAAAATTGCCACGATTTATGATTTCCAATGGTCATGGTCTATATCTGCGTAGAGATGCTTCCGGTAACTATGTTCCTGTAAAAAATAAAACTCTTGGTGACGTATGGGTAACTAAGCAGTTACAATAAATTTATATAAATATATAAAAATTTATTGAAACGACTACCCTTTGTATCGTGCAAACGGTGCAAACTCAACGTTAAATGCTTTTAA